>JAFQYK010000094.1 GCA_017406485.1 Clostridia bacterium | reverse complement strand
TTCAGCTCCGCGACAAGAAGGAGGATAACGAAAATGAGAATTCTACTGATAGCCGGTCACGGTGAAGGTGACCCGGGCGCAGGCGGCAACGGATATTTGGAAGCAGACCTCACTCGTGAGGTGGTCAAGCTTCTTCAGCCGAAGCTTGCGGAAATATGCAGCGTAGAAATAGCTGATACAAACCGCAACTGGTTTGAGTATTTATACAAACACAGCTACAACTTCAAGGATTATGATTATTTTCTTGAGGTTCATTTCAACAGCGGCGGCGGTACCGGCAGCGAAATATTCGTTACGACCTCAGAGAGGGACACCGGTGTTGAAGCTGCTATAATGCGTCAGCTATGTGCGGCGGCCGGTTATCGCAATCGTGGTGTCAAGCGCACCAATTTCCGCGTTATAAGCCGCGTCAAGTCGCAGGGCGTTTCATCGGCGCTTCTGGAGGTTTGCTTCATCGACAGTGCGGCCGATATGCATACATACACGCACAAGAAAAACGAGATTATTGACGCAATCGTAAACGGTATCGCTGAGGGGTTCGGCTTAAAGCGTAACGCTCCGGCGCGTCACTGGGCTGCGATTGCTCACGATAAGATAAAAGAGCGCGGCTATATCAGCGCGGACGTGTGGGAAGCGTACGATTATGATATTCCCGTACAGCACGCCCTCGCCCTGCTCGATAATATCAGCGGCGGCAGATGGGCGAGCGAGGAAGCTGACGAGAGCATCCACGAAGCGCAGCCGATTGTCATATCCTTGTGCGGTAAAGGAATAATTAACGAGCCGGAGCAGTGGATTTCGGCATTGAAGGCAAACGAAAACCTGTCAAAGGCTCACACCCTCGCCCTGTTCGACAATATGACCGGCGGTATGCGTCCGGCATACGTGAACCGCGACACAGACCATTGGGGCAGAAATTGCCTTGACAGCTTGTGCGATAAAGGCATAATCAAAACCCCGCACGCCTGGGACGACGACTTCAACGCCGCCACCACCCGCGCCCTCTTTATGGCGCTCGTATGTGCAGTGTTGGGGATATAACGGAATACATACACAAAACGCCCGGAAGATCGGGCGTTTTTTTGTTGCAATTTTTGGGAATAATATATTAAATATATTTCTATTGTTAAAAAAAGGAGAAAAATAGTGACTTTTGACGATAAGTATGGTAAAATGATTAAAAAAAAGACAAGGGAATGGTATAATTTGAATCAATCATTGACAAATCCACAATGGGAAAAACCAATATATGCAAAAAAGCAGATTGAGAGAGCAGGTAAAGCATTATCCAAATCAGACCTGTCAGAACAAGAAAAAAAGAATGCACTGAAAATATTAGACAACTGGCGAGCATCTCACGCATATCCTCTCCAAGTAATAGCAAATAATCTGCGAAGAAATAATCCGAATGCTATTGTCGTTCAAAGACTAAAGCGTTTAGAATCCATTGTAGAAAAACTCAAAAGATTTCCAGATATGAACCTTTATAGGATGCAAGATTTAGGAGGATGCCGGATAATTGTTGATACTATTGGTGAAGTATATCAAACAGTAGATAAATATAAAAAATCAAATATTCGTCATATTCTAAAGCGTGAGAATGACTATATAACAAACCCCAAATCTTCTGGATATCGAAGCTATCATATGGCATATCAGTTTTATAGCGATAAAAAAGACACGTATAACAACCATATGCTGATTGAAATACAGGTACGAACAAAACTGCAACATATATGGGCTACGGCCGTAGAAATGATGGGTATATATACAAAGACCTCTTTAAAATCAAGTATGGGTGATAAAGATGTTCTGCGGTTTTTTACTTTAGTATCATCTATATTTGCCATTATGGAGCAAACGCCTGTATGCCCAAAAACTTCTGATGACATAAGAGAGTTAGGACAGGAAATTAAGAAACTAGACCAGAAGCACAATATATTATCAACTTTACGTGCATTAAGTGCAGCGATAGATAATACAAGTACAGACAAAGAATTCAAAAATGGATATTTCTTGCTTGCACTCAATTATTCGGAGATGACGGTAAGCATCAGCAGTTTTAAGAAAAATCAAGTTGATTTAGCAACAAGAATTTACAATGAAGCCGAAAAAAATCATAATGATAATGTTGATATCGTTTTAGTTTCTGCAAACTCATTTGATACTGTAAGAACTGCATATCCAAATTATTTTACGGATATTAGTAAATTCACCAGTTTAATGAAAGACATTTTGAACATATAATATTTATAAAACAAGTTACAAAACCGAGGACTAAGCCTCGGTTTTTATATATCTCCCCCAATGTGTAGATAAAGATTGTCTGGAGAACATTCGCGTGTATCTCACAAACTGCGGACAGGAGGTTGTGGACAGAGCGATTAACGTTAAGGTGACAAGGGCGGAGGTAATATGGGTGTTCACAGATGTGAAGCTCACTTATGTCGCACGAAAATAAAACCGCATAGGTATGCGAAAAAATCAGCGTAATATGGGTGTCAACATAGTTAAGCTCACTTATGTCACATACATAAAAACAAATTATAAGATTATCGAAAAATAGAATATAACATCAATTTTTGTTAAAAAAAGAATATTGGGATAATATGTTTTTTATTACCAAACAAAGAGTTCAAAATCTTATGGAGTTTTGGACTTTTTTATTGCAGAAAAAAGAAAGGAGGTA
>JAFQYK010000093.1 GCA_017406485.1 Clostridia bacterium | reverse complement strand
GGCTGCCAAGCTGGACGCGCTGTCGCCGCTTCAGACGCTGTCAAGAGGATATTCAATCCCGACAAAAGAGGACGGCACGGTTATAAGAAGCGCAAAGGAAATGAAATCGGGCGACGAGTTTGTTTTAAGACTGAAGGACGGACAAACCGATTGTATAGTTAAGTAGTTTTTTGAATACCATATATAGTGGTTCAGTGAAGGGAGGATGTTATGCAAAAAAATATAGCGCCCACCAAGGGCAATCTTATGACGGCGAAAAACACGCTGCGTCTTTCACGTCAGGGCTATGAAATGCTCGACAAAAAGCGTAATATTCTTATCCGTGAAATGATGAACCTCATTGAAGAGGCAAAGGATATTGAGGAAAAAATAGAGCAACGTTTCGCTGTCGCTTATAAGGCGCTTGAGAGCGCGAATATCATTATGGGTGTCAGCAAGGTGCGCAGCTACGCGAAAAACGCCACCTTTGAGGATAGCGTCGAAATCGACCTGAGAAGCGTTATGGGTGTGGAAATTCCCACATTAAATATAGCCGCGCAGGAAAAACGTCCGCCCTACGGCTTTGGCGGCACAAGCGCTGCGCTTGACGAGGCGCGGATTAAGTTTAACGAAGTAAAGGAGCTTATGGTGCGCCTTACGGAAATAGAAAACAGCGTTTACCGCCTTGCAATGAATATAAAGAAAACCCAAAAGCGCGCGAACGCTTTAGAGAACATCACAATCCCTATGTACGAGGAAATAACAAAGGAAATCTCAAACTCCTTAGAGGAAAAGGAGCGCGAGGAGCATACAAGACTCAAAATAATAAAACGCACAAAGGAACAAATGTAACCACAATATATTGTGGTACAAAATCAACAAAAGCACAACATACCTGTAAGGCTGCACAAAAACAGCCTTAATTTTTTGTCTATTTTGCCACCGCATAAAGTAACATCATTGTAAAACAAAAAATGTCGGTTTTACGTACTTTTGAAATGTCAAGTTACAATATGGTTACATTTTGACTTTTTTTGAAGCAAACTTGTAAACATAATTCGGTTGCAATTAAATTTTTGTTGTGCTATAATTTGGTTCGTATTCAAGATATAGAGAGTTTTGTAAAACAGCGGCACAAAATATTGTGGTTCAACTAATGTTCCCCATATGCCTGTAACCGGTAAGGCGTATGGCTTTTATTCGGAAGGAAAACCGCTGATCGGCCTCTCTGTTTTAATTAAAAGAAAGGGATTGAGAAAAATGAAGGTACAAAAGCGTGACGGCAGAATTGTCACCTATGAGGTTGATAAAATCACTAACGCGATAAAGAAGGCGAATGTTGAGGTTGAACCTTCGCAGAAAGCGTCTGACGAGCTTATCAGCACCGCTGTCGAGAATGTAGAAAATCTTTCGGGTGACGTTATCCCTGTTGAGACAATACAGGATATTATAGAAAGAACTCTGGTAAGCCACAATAAATATGTGCTTGCAAAGAAGTATATGATTTACCGCTATCAGAGAAG
>JAFQYK010000092.1 GCA_017406485.1 Clostridia bacterium | reverse complement strand
TTTCAGAGGATTGATTTTAAAAAGGGCTGCTAAGCAGCCCTTTTGTTGAATAGGGAGATAAATTGGTGTTTAACTTACTTGCGGCGGGCTAATATTAAGCCTTCCCCTTGAGGGGAAGGTGGCATTTTCGACCCAAGGGAGAAAATGACGGATGAGGTGTCATATATCTTAAACATACAGTTTTCAGACACCTCATCAGTCTCGCTCGCTTTGCTCGCTCGACAGCTTCCCCTCAAGGGGAAGCCTTTGCACACCGCCATCAGTTAGTCGGTTAAACACCAATTTACAGGAGATACTATGGACGAGAAATTTATGAGAGAAGCCCTAAAGCAGGCAAAAAAAGCCGCCGCAATTGGTGAAACACCGGTGGGCGCGGTTATAGTTCATGAGGGTAAAATTATTGCGCGCGGGTATAATAAGCGTGAAACTAAAAAGAACGCGCTTATGCACGCGGAAATTTTGGCTATTGACAAAGCGTGCAAAAAGCTTGGCGGCTGGCGGCTGCCGCGGTGCGATATGTACGTCACGCTTGAACCCTGCCCCATGTGCGCCGGAGCGATAATAAATTCGCGGATTGATAATATTTATTTCGGCGCATATGATAAAAAGAGCGGTTGTGCGGGAAGTAATATAAACCTGTTTGAAAGTGGCTTGTTTAATTATGATGTAAACGTGCAGGGCGGCGTTATGGAGTGTGAGTGTGCGAAGGTTTTGACGGAATTTTTTAAGGAATTAAGGAAAAAGAAAAAGCGTTCATAGACGGAGGCAGTAAATGAAATACGGACTTGTTTTAGAAGGCGGCGGCGTAAGGGGTGCGTTTCAGATCGGAGTGTGGAAGGCGCTCCGTAAAATGAACATAGAAATATGCGCTGTCGCGGGCGCGTCAATCGGCGCAATAAACGGCGCGCTTATCGCGCAGGACGAATATGACACGGCAATGAAACTCTGGCGGCAGATTGCGGCGGAGGATATTGTCGCGCTGCCGAAAGAGATAACGGACGACAGCGATATATTTAAGATAGAAAACCTGCCGCTGTTTTTAAGGGAGCTGTACAACAAAAACGGTCTTGATTTAACACCCTTAGAAGATCTTTTGAACGGTATAATAGACGAAAACAAGTTAAGAAACAGCGGTGTTGATTTCGGCATATCGCTTATGTCACTCTCGAACATAAAGGGTATGTACAAGTTCTTAAATGAGATACCCGCAGGTGAGCTTGTCGATTATATTATAGCCAGCTCCAGCATACTCGGCTCGAAGAAAATAAATGACGAAAAACTTACCGACGGCGGTCTTTATGATAACCTCCCTGTGAATATGCTTCTTGACAAGGGCATAAATGATATAATAGCCGTCACAGTCAGCGGTATAGGCATACGGCGCGGCTATGACGGCGGCGGAAAGAATATTATCCGAATAAGCACAAAGGGAGCGCAGACCGGCATTATGGACTTTGACACCAAGGGCATTTCACGTATGATTGACTCCGGGTATATCGAGTGTCTGCGCGCGTTTGGCAAGGTGAGCGGCGATATTTATGCTTTAAGCGCCGAGGAATACCACAAGGCAAGAAGCCGTTACAGCGCCGAGCTTCTTTCGGGGCTGGAGAAAGCGGCGGATATTTTAGGTGTGAATAAGTCAGTTATTTACACGTTTGACGGTTTAAGGCAGACGGTAACCGAAAGCTATTACGCCGCGGCGCAGAAGGAGGAAACGCCGCTCGTTAAGGCGGTCAAGGCGATTGGCACGCCTGCGCCGCTTAAAATAAAAAACGATACGGATGACGCCGCTTCCGCGATTGCGTATTTTACGCGCGGCGTCAGGTAATTTAAAAGGACGCTTGCGCGTCCTTTTTGTTTTATTGCTTGTCCTTTAACAAATCTCTGATCTCTGTGAGCAAGTCCTCTGCCGATGGCTTGTTCTCTTCTTCTTCCTCTTCCGCTTCCTTCTTCTTTGCCAGTTTTTTGTGCGCGGTGTTGATACCCTTCACAACTGCAAAAATCACGAATGCGATAATTAGAAAGTTTATAATCTGCTGCAGGAAGCTGCCGTATTTCAGCTCCGCCTCGCCTACCTTTACGCTTAGCGAGGCAATGTCAATTTTACCGGTAATCATACCTACAACCGGCATAATTATGTCGCCCACGAGCGAGTCAATAATCGCCTTGAACGCGCCGCCTATAACAACGCCGATTGCCAAATCCATAACGTTGCCGCGCATTATAAAGTCCTTAAATTCCTTTACTATTTTCATTGTGATTTCCTACCTTTTATTTATCGTTCAATTAAAATTCTAATTTTTCCTCTAAGAACTTCTCCAAGTCCTCAATCTTAATTCTCTGCTGCTCCATACTGTCGCGGTCACGGATTGTTACTGCGTTATCCTCCAGGGAGTCAAAGTCGAAGGTTATGCAGTACGGTGTGCCTATCTCGTCCTGACGGCGGTAACGCTTGCCGATTGAGCCGGCATTGTCATATTCGCAGTTGAATTTCTTACTGAGCTTCTGATAAATTTCAGTCGCCTGTTCGTCCAGTTTCTTTGAAAGCGGAAGAACCGCAGCCTTGACAGGCGCAAGCGCGGGGTGCAGGTGCATAACAACTCTGCTGTCGCCACCCTCTAATTCCTCCTCGTCATACGCTTCACACAAAAACGCAAGTGCAACTCTGTCCGCACCGAGTGACGGCTCAATACAATACGGAACATATCTCTCGTTTGTCATGGGGTCAATGTACTCCATATTTTCGCCGCTGTGGTTCATATGCTGCTTTAAGTCGTAATCGGTTCTGTCAGCTATTCCCCACAATTCGCCCCAGCCAAACGGGAATACAAACTCAATATCTGCCGTTGCGTTTGAATAGAACGCAAGCTCCTCCGGTGAATGGTCACGGAAACGCAGATTTTCCTCACGCATACCGAGGCTTAAAAGAAAGTCCATGCAATACTTTTTCCAATACGCGTGCCATTCAAGGTCGGTACCCGGCGCGCAGAAAAATTCAAGCTCCATCTGCTCAAACTCGCGCGTTCTGAATGTGAAGTTACCGGGTGTAATCTCGTTTCTGAACGACTTACCCACCTGACCGATACCAAACGGTATCTTCTTGCGGCTCGTTCTCTGAACGCTCTTGAAGTTTACGAAAATACCCTGCGCCGTTTCGGGGCGGAGATAAACAACAGAAGATGAATCCTCCGTAACGCCCTGGAACGTCTTGAACATAAGGTTAAACTCACGAATATCTGTGAAGTTATGCTTGCCGCACTTGGGGCATACGATGTTATGCTCGTTTATATATTCAACCATCTTTTCCTTGCTCCAGCCGTCAACGGTGATGTCCTCGCCGTTCTCGTGAGCAAAGTCCTCTATAAGCTTGTCCGCTCTGTGGCGCGCCTTACATTCCTTACAGTCCATAAGCGGATCGGAAAAGCCGCCTACGTGACCTGATGCTACCCAGGTTTCGGGGTTCATAAGTATAGCGCAGTCAATGCCGACATTGTACGGCGATTCCTGTATAAACTTCTTCCACCAGGCCTTTTTAACGTTATTCTTGAACTCTACGCCAAGAGGACCGTAATCCCAGGTGTTAGCCAAGCCGCCGTAAATTTCACTGCCCGGATACACATAGCCGCGTCCCTTGCATAGAGCTACGATTTTGTCCATTGTTTTCTCTGAATTTTTCATAGTAAAATGTCAATCCTTTCCGTTTTTACACATACATATATTTTATTTTATATGGGTGGTTTTGTCAAGGAATTATCATAAATTTACGCAAAAAGTTGGGGACATAAAATCTTATGTCAACACAAAAGTTATCCACGTTTTTCAAAAAAACGTGGATAACTCATAAAAAGGACAGGCTTTTGGGCAATTTTGGCGCGGAAAAGTGTGGATAACTGCGTGGATAAAGCGGATTGTAACGCGGTTGTAATATTTTATGTTAATTTGTGATTGAATTGGAGGTGGAAATGGGGTATAATTATTTCATAAAAATCGAAAGGAAAACATTATGAAATCGAAAACGACATATATCTGCCGCGAATGCGGCTATAAATCACCGAAATGGCTCGGAAAGTGTCCGTCCTGTGGCAGTTGGAACACGATGGATGAAACGCTTGTTACGCCCGAAAAGAAAACATCCGCGACTAAGGCGCTTGTGCGCGAAAACACCGCACCGGCGCGTATGCCGAAGAAAATCGGCGAGGTCAAGGCAGGATTTGAAACGAGATACAAGACAGGTTTAAAGGAGCTTGACCGCGTGCTTGGCGGCGGAATAGTTAAAGGCTCGCTTATTCTTGTCGGCGGCGATCCCGGTATTGGTAAGTCAACGCTTTTGTTGCAGATTTGCCAACGGGTCGGCGAGGATAAAAAGATACTGTACGTTTCCGGTGAGGAAAGCGAGGGGCAGATTAAGATACGCGCTGAACGCTTAGGCGTTACAACGGAAAATCTGTACCTTGTGACGGAAACGGACGTGGAGCTTATTTTGGAGAGTATAAACGAGTTAAAGCCCGATATTGTGATTATCGACTCAATCCAGACTATGACGCACGAGGCTATTTCCTCGGCGGCAGGTAGCGTGCCGCAGGTAAGAGAAGCCACGAACGCGTTTATGCATATTGCAAAGGCGAACGGCATTGCGATGTTTATTGTCGGTCACGTTACAAAAGAGGGCGCGATTGCAGGCCCGCGTGTGCTTGAGCATATGGTGGACTGTGTGCTGTATTTTGAAGGTGACAG
>JAFQYK010000091.1 GCA_017406485.1 Clostridia bacterium | reverse complement strand
TCGCTGCCGCCCTCTAAGTTGAACGGCGAGATTTTCACGCCCTTTACGCGCCAGTCGCCCTCCGTTTGCGCCGTCATATCGAACACCGGCGTGTCGCCGTAGCTGCAAATTTGTATGCCGCACGGGTCTATTACGCCCTTTCCGGCTTCGACGTACGACTTCACGTACAATGTCGGGCTTTCCTCCGCGAGCTTGTTCTTAAAGCTCACGTATACGGTTTTGTTACTGCCCTTTTCCGGCGGTTCAAATCGGTAATAGTGCGTCGGATCGTCGGGGTAGATTACCTCGTTTGTGATGATATTGTTTTTTTCGACCTCGACGCTCGCCAGCTCGTAGCCGTCCATTCCCTCTGCCGTGAAAACAAGGTCGTGGTCGGGGTTCAGGTACGTGCGGCGCGTCAAGGTTATTCCGTCCTCTTCCTCCGGCTCGGTGATGTACGCGTAGCCGAACTCGCCGATAACAAGCGTCATAAACGTGTCCTCGCTCGGAGTGCGGCCGTCGTAGAACAGCACCGTTATGTCATTGTCCGCCTCCACCTCGCCGAATGTGTAGGTGAATTCCGTCATATCGTCGTAGGTGTGGATTTGCAGACCGTTTATGTAAACCTTCTCGACCTTGCACCCCTCATCCGCCGTGAACGTGAATGTTCCGGTCTTTCGGTTTACGCCGCCCGGGTCGGTCGATTTTAAGGTTTTTATCAGCTTCTTGTGCGGCTCGTCCTTTGCCGCAAGCAGTCCGTCCGCAAACGGCGTTGTCGGGTCGTAGCTAACCGTGCCGTGCGCGTTCGTCTCCGCCGTTACTTCATAATCGATTTCCTTGACCTCGTAATCCTCGAAATCTACTATTATATTGTAGCTTCGGTAGCCGTTTTCGTCCGGCGAAGCAAGGCCTGAGCCGTAGCCGAGCTGCTCCATTTCCGCCGGTGTCAGCGCTTGCTGATACAATTTTTCCGCAGGAAGCGTGAATTGCTCCGTTGCGGGGTTTACGTCAAGGTGTATGTTCGTTTCGTCCCCCACGCTCACCGTTGCTTTGGTTGGGTATTTTGTAATTACATACCCCGGTGCAGGTCGTATTCGGAAATGATAGTCGCGTCCGTTATATCCGAACCGTTCGCCGCTTACTATGACGTTTTCGTTCGCCGTTTCGGGTACGTGGTAGATTTTCTTCCTTAGCGGCACTTCTACGTGTATTCCGCCGAACATCTCCGTTGTGACAGGCGGCGCCTGGTCGATATAGCCGTTTTCCGGAACTCCCCAGTAACCGTCTTTCACGACCGTATATGTATAGGCGGTGTTCTCCACGATGTCGCGCTCGAATGTCGCAACGCCCACCGGGTCGGTGTTCTCCATTCCGAGGTAGGTCGTGGTGTTCTGGTAAAGCCGTACAACCGCGTCCTCTATGTCCTCGCCGCTGTCCGCGTCATAGACGTGGAATATTATCGCCGTTTCGTTTGTGTCGTAGCTGTAAATTATGATGGTTCGCACGTCGTTGAAGTCTGCCGGCGTTTCGCTGCCTATTCCCTCGTTGACTGCCGCCTGGTAAAAACCGCCGGTGTCAACGCCGTTTATGACGGCTTTGTTTTTCTCCAGCCTGCCGCGGCCTAAATTGCCCGGCTCGTTCTCTTCATCGTATTTGCGCCAGTATTCCGAGAAAAATTTGTCCTCGCCCGGTTTGGTTTCTTCATATTTAATTGCCGCTTCCGTTTCGTGCCACGGAATGACCGAAAATGTGTCGCGCATAAGCTCGGTTACGCGTGACGGGTCTTTAAATGTGAATTTAAGTGTCGCAACGTGTTCGCGCGTGCCTTCTGTTTTGAATTCGTTTTCATCGTCGCCGCTCGCCTGCCATACGAACGTGAAATAGCCGTTGCTGTCCGACCAGTCGCCGCCGTACATCGTTTCGGGCGTGTATTTCAGCTTTAACCGGCTGTCAAGCTCAAAGCCGGTCGCCGGGTCGAAGTCGAACAGGTCGGTATCGTATTTTAAGCCGAATGTGCCGTAGGTGGCGTTCACATTTTCGAGCGTGACGTTTGCGATATATTCCGTGCTCGTTTCGTCCTCGCGCGAGATTGATACGCGGTACATCGGGTCGCCGGTTTCGTCAACATAAATCGTCATTGTGTCCGGCCGCAGCGCCGTTGTGTGCGCCGCGTCGGCGTAGTATTTTATGCTGTTAGGCGTGACGACGACATAGATTTCGTTTATCGCCGATGTGCCGTAGGTTGAGTTCGTAATCTTGAATTCGCCCGGCGGCAGTTCGGTTTGCGAAAGCGCGTCAAGCTCGGTTGCTTTGTCGCCGTTGTTCCACGCCTTTGTCGCGGACGCGCTTATGCGCTCGACTGCGACGCGCGGATTGTCTACCGCCTTACCGTCGCGCGTTAAAATGTTCGGCATTACGGCCTGTTGGCGCGTCGGGAGCAGGTAAAGCTCGATTTGGTTGTTGTGGGATTTGCGGATGTAAACTCGTTCCTCTAAAACGTCGTATCCGCTCTTTTGTACTGTAAGTACCTGGTCGCCGTCCGGTATCAGGCAGTAAAGCACGCCTTTTTCGTCAGTTAAATGCCCCTCAGGGAATTCTTCTTCATTAAAATGGCTCACTTCCGCGCCTGTAATAAATTCGTCCGTGTCGGCGTTCTTCACCGTCACAAATGTTTCCCATTTCGTGTACGGCGCCGCCTGCACGCAAAAAGAGGGCAGGAATCCAAACGCCATACAAACCACGGTGAATAAACTTAAAAATCGCATTTTCACTGATTCCTACCCCCTTTCGCCAAACCGCAAATTACCACATAATCTATATTATGTGGTACTTCGCAGCACTACAAGTTCTTATATTTAATAAAATTTTATCACGTTTAGTCCTTTTTGTCAATGAAAGATATTCTTTTTTTACAAAAAAATGTCATAATAATTAAAATTTATTTACCTTGGTGTGACCGGCGCACAG
Source organism: Clostridia bacterium (assembly GCA_017406485.1). GTDB lineage: Bacteria > Bacillota > Clostridia > UBA1381 > UBA1381 > Hominilimicola. Next base: position 5,368 of record JAFQYK010000091.1, on the reverse strand, counting down.
CGGTGGCTATGTTTTTATATAAAAAACAGAATATGTATCGGCTCCGAATTGTCGAACCGGAAGAGTTACCACATAATATAGATTATGTGGTAACCCCTAGCATATAAGCAAGTCCAAACATTCTAGGAGCTTTCTGTGTTCGTCGCCCGATTCCATAGTGTAGATTCGGGTAGTATTAACACTTGAGTGGCCTAAGATGTCGGCAAGGCGCACTATGTCACGTTTCTTTGAATAGAAGGTTCTTGCGAACAGATGGCGAAGGTTATGCGGAAAGACCTTACTGTCATCTACTCTGGCTTTTTTACAAAGCTTCTTCATATCCGACCATATGTTACTACGGTCAAGCGGATGCCCTGTTTTTGTCACAAACACGGAGCCGCTTTTTATTTTCCTTTCATTCGTATACTCTTTTAACATTTTGCACAATTCTCTCGGCAGAAGAATAATCCTGAGCTTACCTTTGCAATAGATTTCGGCTCTGCCATTGTTTGCTGCCTCAACAGTTATATGTTCAAGCTCCGATACGCGGATACCGGTAGCGCATATTGTCTGAATCAGCAGGCGAAGCCGTTCGTTGCCTTCAGCTCTTGCAGCATTGAGCAGCCTTTCATATTCGGCTCGTGTAAGCTCGCGCGTTTTGTCAATAAACATTCGGCGCTGGATTTTGAGAGTTTTTACTCTTATGTCGCAACCTAAATATTCAAGCAGGCTGTTTATAGAAGATATTACTGAATTCACACTCCTTGCTGAAAGGCGTTTCAGCAGCGTCGCCTTATATTCAAGAAGAAGTGGTTTTTCAATCTCACGCCCATTAAGCCACTGTGCAAATGCTGTAATGTCACGCATATATTTTTCTATCGTTGCCGCCGTTTTCTCCTTTTCCTGAAGATAAATTTTGAAGCCCTTGATTGTGTCAGTATTTAAAATGCTCACTATTGATCAACTCCTTTCTATTTATAATCGCCACCTCAGATGGCAGATAATTTCCAGGCACATTTTAATCAATATAAACTAATGCTTCATTTTTTTGTTAAAAACAGGTATAAGTCAATTTAGCTTATACCTAACAGCGGCATATTGCGAAACAGAATGTTCTGCTCCGAACTGTGTTACCTCCTTCCCCTGCTTTCTTTCATTGACAGTGATTTGTTTTACACCACCTCCTTGCAGTAATATTATATCAGCAAAAAATGTCGTTGACAATCTTAAATTTATAATAAACTTATTTTCTTTTACAAAAACCCCTTGGCCGTGATGACCAAGGGGTTTGTGTCGCGCATATGTTCTGTCAGTATTGGATTTCAAAATATTTATGAGGGAAAAACTTCTGATAAAGCTGTGTCTATCTTTCCAGCTCCGACCAGTCTCTCGGTTCACGAAGCTCGGTCCAGGTTTCTACGCCTTCTTCATTCTTTTCGTAATAGTGCGAGTTGGCTGCCTCCTGTACCGGTGTGTAGTACCACTTATCCGGTGTGTTGTCAGGCCAGGTAGCCATACCCTCCGCCATTCCATCCGTCGTAACGTGTCTTTCAAGCACGTTATTTATAAGCGTCATCGCCTCCGCGCGCGTTATGTACGCGTCAGGCTTAAAGGTGCCGTCTGTGTAGCCCGAAATCCAGCCCTTTTCGGCGGCACGGTTTATATATTCCGCTGCCCAGTGTCCGCTTATGTCGGTAAACTTGTCTGCGCCCAAATAGGTCGAAGAGTCAAACTTTGCCGCGATTGTCGCAAATTCCGCGCGAGTTATGTTATTAAGAGGCATAAAGGTTGCCGCATTATAGCCGTTTACGATCTTTGCCTTTGCCATAGTCGAAATCGCTATATTTGACCATAGCGACTGCGAAACATCTGTGAAGGTATTATCATTGGCGTAAAAATAATTTCTCGATGCGTCTGTTAAAAGGCGGAAGAAGATTGTCGCAACTTCCTGTCTTGTGATGTTATTTTCCGGCTTTATCATACCGTCCTCATAGCCGACTACATAAGCATAATGCTCTGTCTTGTTAAGCGTCGGAACCTCCTCCGGAACCGGCGTTTCGGTTGGCTCGGGAGACTCTGACGGCTCCGGTGTCGCTGACGGAAGCGGCGTCACAGTCGGACTCGGTGTTTCTTTCACAGACGGCACTGTTGAAGGTGTAGCCTTAGGGGTATCGGATGGTGAAGGAGTAGCGGTTTTCTGTGTCGTTGTCGTTGTTTTATTCGTACTCTCATTTATACCAAAATCAACAAAGACCTCGTCATTACCTACGAACTCTCTTGTAACTGTTCCGTTTTCCGGTGTGGTGAAACCATAGTCTTTAAAGGCTTCAGGTAAAAATGTAACGGTAACAGTGTTTTTGCCCGCCGGCACCTCAAAACCGTATTTACCGGTTTCGTCTGTTTCACCATCAGCAACCTTTTCTCCCGCGGCATTTGTCACTGTGATAATCGCTCCTGCAACAGGCACCTCATTTTCGCCCTCGTCATTTGCGTCCTCATAGTCATAAAACGCAGGACGAATGGTATTTGAGTTGGCATCATACCAAACAACGCCTTCAAGCCATATATCGTCCATCTTTGTAAGCGAGGATGAAAGTATCGCTCTCGTCGAATTTGCAGCGGTAAAATTATATTCAACAGCGCCGTCACCCGAAATATCTGCATATTCTGAAATATCAGTGTTGCTGTTATAGGTTTTAATATTATAATAGTTGTACGCTTCCGGAACGACGAACTGGATTATATAGTCACCCGGAACGAGCGTAAAATTGTAATTTCCGTCTTTGTCCGTGGCGGCCGTGTACTTTTGCTCCCTTGTTGAAGCGTCAAGTACATTTACGGTAACGCCCGATATGTACTCGTCGGTTCCGGCGGTAAATATTTCGTCATTGCTCTGTTCATCATCCCATATGTTGCCCATGAGCCAGCTAACCTCATCCGGGGCCGTCGCAGTCGCGGCAAACACAGCCGACGCTGTGGAAATGATTATCGTTATTCCTGTTATTAACGCTATAATTTTATTTTTCATTTTTTTATTCCTTTCTTTTATTATTCAAAATCCCCCAAGTGTTCCTCGTATTCGTTCTTTACGAAAGAAGCCTTGTCGTCAGACAAACCATTGACTGCCGCGCCGAGCGCCTCATATTGCTCCTTTGTGCAGTGAATTGCCATTTCCTCAACAGCGCCTGTTCTTGCAAGCCAGTTTATTTCGGGGTTTACAATTATCGCTGTCATAACCTCCGCAATTTCTGCAGGATTATAGTATGTTGCCTTTGCGCGCCAAGCAGCAAATTTATCCTTATTCTTAACATTAAAGCTTGATACCGCATCCCACGCCGGAATATCCTCGTTTCCGGGAACGAATTTTTTCAGGTAGTCCATCGTGGCTCTGTACGCCGCTTCGCTTGTCTTTTCGTGGAACGGATAGTTGTACCACATATCAACAAGACTACCAATTCCTGACGAATGAAAATCAACCTCGGCTTCGTTATTAAGCATTTCAACGATAGGAGCTATTACCCTTTCGTCATTCAGGTTGCCGGCATTTGAATACGCGGCCTTTCTGACCTCCGCGTCCTTATCGTTCATAAGCTCAATTTCCGTTTCAACAGCGCCCTCAAGACTTTCATTCCACGAGCTGCCCAGGCGATACGCAACCTGTCTTCTTACAAGCGCGTTGTCATTCTTTGCGGCGTTCAAAAGAAATTCACCGATTTCCTCATCACGGCCGCCTTCGTTGCCAAGCGCAGCTACAGCCTCGTATATTACATAGTTGTCCTTCTCATTTTTAAGCATTTTCTTTGCAGCTTCGAGATTTTTGTCGTTTACACCGAAAAGACTCGTTATAAGTGAAACCGAATAGCCTCTTACCTGCGGTGCATTGCTTTCAAAAAGTTTCTCTATATACTCGCTCTCCTTGGGCAGTTTGACGTCGTTGTCATCCGTTAATTTTTCTATAGCCTCTGTTGTTATATTCTCTTCAAGCTCCAGCTCATCGTTAATCTTTACATTCGATAGTGTGGATATAAGTTTTATATATTCCTCTGCCGTAATATTTTTCTTGTCCTTGATTGTGCTTGCTATAAGTTCGTCAGCCGTCATTTCCTCGTACTTTTTTTCACCGCACGATGCAAGCGAGAACACCATAATTCCCGCGGTCAGTAATGCCAATAGCTTTTTCATAATTTTAATCTCCTTATCCGTTTACCTTTTCCTCTGCTTCATCTGCCCTTTGTGTGTAAATACTCATTCCGCCGGTCTGAGCCTCTGCTGTGCTTTGCTGCATTTCACTGAACTGTTCCTTCAAAGCCTCGTTTTCCTCATTAAGCGTTCCGTTCTTTACGGCCTTGAAGGCGCCGAGAGCGGTTTTTGCAATATCAACCTGCGCCTTAAACTCTCTTTGCTGATTTTTACTGCCCTTAAACGAGAACAGAGCGCTCTCATTATCGTGTACACCGAAGATATGGTCAAAATGATATACCGCGTTATCCGTGTAATCGGTATCACGTTCCGATGTGGAAAATACAACCTTTATTTCCTGCTTGATGTACGGGTGCGGACGAAGTCCCTTTTTCGCTTTATCCATATCCATACTTACATTATCAAACTTGTTTAAAAGGCGTATCTTAACACCCCTCTCCTTAAACACGTCAGGCTTGCCTGCCTCGGCAGCCTTTTCGGTTTCAACGTATCTCTCATATGAAGCAACCTGGTCGTAACGGAACAGCTCGTGATTTACCTTGTTCTGCGGGTCGCTTCTCTCAACTATTGTGAACATTCCGAGCTCATCCGCAAACGATATACCCTGCTTTGTTACCGGTGACGGATATGTGTCGCGCTTTGCGTTTACAAAAAGCTCCTCATACAGTTTTTCCTGCCGCTTCATATACTCAATATGTCCCGCAACCTGCTGCTTGTCCATCTCGGAAATGCGGACATATTTGCTGCACTGTCTTACACAATCCGAGCAGACATATTCACCGCCCTTAATTTTGGTGCGGTGCATCATACCGCATTCGTTTCCGCAAAGTGTACACGATTCCTTTCCGAAAACCTTTTGAAAAAGTCCCATAATAATCAGCCATCCTTTCACTTCGTTCAAGGACTTGCGAGCTTTGCACAGCAAAGCCGCAAGGATGCGAAAGAACTTCGTTCTTTCACACTACCATCCTCCTTTTACCATTAAACCGATCGGATTTAAAGCAAGAATAATCAGTACTTTTCCTTAGCTGTCCGTTTACTTTGCATAACAGCCGCTGTTTGCCATATGAAAAACAAAATGACCGCGCCTGTTTATAAATTGCGGTCACTTTGACTTATCCCTGCAGCATAACCGTTAGAAAGTCTTGCTTTTTATGTAATTATTATATACTATTCCGTATAATTTGTC
>JAFQYK010000008.1 GCA_017406485.1 Clostridia bacterium | reverse complement strand
TACGAAGAAACAGCCAGCAACGCGTATTGGACTACGGTTGGAAACACCGTGCCCAATGAAGGACAAAGCAGTATAGTGCCGACAGAACGCGACGCAGGCGTTGGCAGCCTCGATGCGCTCAGAAAGTCCCTTGAATCGAATTACAGATATTACGCAAGGCTTGACAAGGAGGGCGGCGTTCACAGGATAACGGCGCAGTATGGAAAGGAACGAACAACGAAGCTTTTGGGTGAGCTTGCAGACCTTGAATATGCTATTGAAATGGCGGGCGTGCAGGACGCATTCACCAAGAGCGTTTCCGATCAGCTATCGGGAGCGTCCGCGGTTGTGGGCATCTTCGGCGGACCTGTCGGCGCGGAGGGCGCGCTTGTGATTGATACAATAAACGTGCTCATAAACGCCGCGAACGACACGAATAACGCCGAGGTTATGGAAGCGGCGGAAAAGTTCAAGAGCAAGGTTGACAGATATATGTCAAATGACAAGGCTGACAAGGAAAGAATGAAAAAGGACGAGCAGGAGAAGAAGGATTACAACAACAGCACCGGTTTCCCGATATACGGCGTTGAGGATGAGGTGTTTGACGATCCGTTTGACGGCAGCAGCAAACCCACCGCGCCGACCGCGCAGACCGTACCTGTACACGACCCGTCCGGCGTAGTATATGAAGGCGTTATAGAAAATCCCGTTGAGGGCGCGACGGTAACGCTTTATAAGTATGACGCGGAAAACGGTGTACCCGTTCAGCACGACGACAGCCTTTACCTCAAGCAGCAAAATCCGCTTACAACGGACGAAAACGGTCATTACAACTGGGATGTACCGGAAGGGGAGTGGTATGTAACAGCTTCAAAGGACGGCTATATTCCGGGTAACAGCGGAGCAGACATTGCGGCTACAAAACAGCATACCGTAGGCGGCGAAACGATGAACTTCCTGCCTGTACTTCCGCCGCAGCTTGATGTAAACATACCGCTTGTGGATAAAACCGCGCCGCAGGTTACGGATGTCACCTACACGCCGCAGGGCATTTACGTGACCTTCAGCAAATATATGGTTGACACAGGCTATAATGACAACGGCTCGGTGCTTGAATCAAACAACTATACGCTTACCGGCGAGGACGGACCCATAACCAATTTCACAGTTTCAAGCCTTGTACAGGGACACGTACCCTCGAATATAGACATAAATGAACAGACATACACAAAAACCGTAAAAATATCACCGTCTGACGGTGCGGAATTTGAGGGCGGTATATCGCTTACCGTTTCAGGCTCGGTAAAAAGCTATGCCGATACAGCCGTTGGTACGGCTTACTCCGGCAGCGGAACGGTTGAGTCGGGAGAAATAGAGCTTACCGTAACTCAAACCACATCAGGCGCAGTTATAAAGAATAATTCGCTCTTTACAGACGAGGCAACAGTCATTGTCGCAGATTATGACAAGGACGGAGCGCTTGTAAATGTTTCTTCAGAGGAATACGAATTCGGCGCGCTTGGCGAAAAGAGTGTTACTTTCACAAATACACTCACACACAAGGTATTCGTTTGGGATAGCTTTGAGGGTATGAAGCCGCTTGGAGTATAAATGCAGGACAGTTGCAAAAAAGCAATGAAGCAAGCGTTTCTCGCAGGATTTTTGCATCAAATAAAGAAAACACGTGTTTTTTAATACAAATATTGAAAAAAAGGAAAAAGTATGATAAAATTCACTTAATAACGCTGAGTTTTTATGAGTTGTTAAGGAGGAAAAATATATGGATATTTCATACTCGACTGTTTTCATAGTTCCGTGTACATTCAAGCCGCTTTCTAAGGTTTTTAACAGGGGACACTAATATGAAAAAAGGTTTAAGCATAAAAAATAAAACCGCCTTAACTGCCTTCGTTTTTATGTGTATCCTTACTGTCGCAATAGCTTTCGTAGGATACAAGCTCTACTATGACAACATAACGGAAAGCTATATCTCTTATACAGATTCAGTTTTGGAATACGCATATCGGGTTACTCAAAAATACTCTTTTGGCGATATGATTACAGCTCGTGATATGCCTGATGGTTATGAAAAACTGAGAACGGAGCTAAACACGATAAAAGACAGTTCTGATATAGAATATCTATATGCGGTTTATTTTGAAGACATAAATGATATACACAGCTTGCACTATGCAATAAATGCAAAAAATCAGGCTGAATTATCCACAGGCAAGCCAATCTCAGAGATTTATACTTATATGGGTAAACCCTGCGAGGCCGGTGGCTTCGAGGATGATACTCTGACAACTCTTCAGCAGGCTGTAAAGAACAAGACACGCCAAAACGGAACGTTGGAAGGGTACTCGGATGAGTATGGATATATGTTAAACGGATATCGTGTTATATATGACAGTAATGATAATGCTGTCGGCCTGATTTGTGTTGAGATAGATATTAACAGGATAAACATAGGTTTACGGCGTTATGTGCAAACAGTTATACTTATAGCAGCCATACTTACCGCTTTGATCGTTTTTATATATATGTTCAATATTCGTCGTGATTTACTGATACCTATTATCAGGATAGCGGCAAGCAGCGATTCCTTTGTAAAGAAAATGCAAAGTAATGTTGAGCCGGAAGAGCTTATATACGAAGATACAAACATAAAAGCAAGCGGCGAGCTAAGTTTGCTTGCGGATAACGTAAAGAGTCTGGCTAACGGTGTAGCATCTTATATGACTCATCTGAAGGCTGTTACATCGGAAAGAG
>JAFQYK010000090.1 GCA_017406485.1 Clostridia bacterium | reverse complement strand
TGTTAAACGGCTATACTGCACAGTCAGCGCCAATAGTAATCCCTGTTGAAACACCGGGCTACAGCGCGATGAACGCGCCCACAGACTATGTTGCGTCATCGGCGCAGTTCACCGAAGCAGGCTTTATCTATGTATACCCCGGAGCGCGCGGCAGAAACGAGGGCGCGCCGGCAGGCGTTACGGATTTCAAGGCGGCAATAAGATATATCCGCTATAATGGTGATGATATTGCCGGCGATAAGGACAGCATATTTAGCTTCGGTATGTCGGGCGGCGGCGCGCAGTCTGCGCTTATCGGCGCAACGGGCAACAGCGATTTATATACGCCCTACCTTAACGCAATCGGAGCGGCAGACGAAAAGGACGATGTTAAAGGCTCAATGTGCTGGTGCCCGATAACAAACCTCGACATTGCGAACGAAGCGTATGAGTGGAATATGGGTGTGACGCGTACCGATTTAAGTGAGGACATGCAGGCATTATCCGACGGTCTTGCAAATGCGTTCGCAAGCTATATAAACGATATTGAGCTTAAGGACGAAAACGGAACGGTACTGCTTCTGGAGCAGGACGAGGACGGTAAGTGGACAAAGGGAACATACTATGACTATATCAAGTCGGAAATTGAGCGTTCACTTAATAATTTCCTCGCCGATACAACCTTCCCGTACACCAAGCAGGCGTCAAAGGGCTTCGGCGGTATGATGGGCGGTTTTGGCGGCGGACAAAAGCCCGATTTTGCGAACAGTGAAAAGCCGCAGGGCGCGGATAATGCCAATGTTCCGATTGAGGAGCTCGACGGCATACAGAGAACTACCGATAAAACACAGACAACCGGGGAGGACAAGACCTATCAGACAGCAGAGGAATATATCGCTGACCTCAATGGTGATGACGCTTGGATAACCTACGACAAGAAAACAAACACCGCAGCTATTACAAGCGTAGAAGCATTCGTAAAGGCTTGCAAGAACGCCTCAAAGAGCGTTGGCGCGTTTGACGCGCTTGACGCGACACAGGGCGAGAACACGCTTTTCGGCTACGGCGACGGCAAGGGCGCGCATTTTGATGTTATGATGTCAAGACTTTTGGCAAATACCGAATATGAGGACGCATACAAGGCAGACCTTGAAAAGACGGACGCGCTCGGTAATCTCGTGAATTACAGAATAAATATGTATACGCCGATGTACTATATTGACGATATGTATGACGGCTACAAGACAGCCGATGTTGCAAAATATTTCAGAATACGCACAGGTATAAATCAGGGTGACACCGCGCTTTCAACCGAAGTAAATCTCGCTCTTGGACTTAAAGCATACGGCAGCGACGTTGACTTTGAAATGGTATGGGGTCAGGGTCACACAAAGGCTGAACGCGGCGCAAGCGGTGAGGAGCTTTCGGATACAAACTTTATTACTTGGGTGAATGAATGTATGAGCAAATAAAATATAATACAACAATCGAGTAGCTGATTGCTCCGCTTCCGCGGGGCATAAGAGCGTAAGTCCGGATTATTCGGGCTTACGCTTTTTTGTTTTTTAGAAGGAGTAGATATAATGGAACAATCAAACACATTTTTAGGAACAGAACCCATAGGCAAGCTTATGCGTAAATTTGCACTGCCGTGCATAACCTCATTGCTTGTTGCTGCGCTGTATAATATTGTAGATCAGATTTTTATCGCAAATGCGGATTACTTAGGCTCCTACGGCAACGCGGCAAATACAGTTGTCTTTCCGCTCACGGTTATCGCGCTTGCCTTTGCCGTAATGGTGGGCGACGGTGCGTGCGCTTATGTGAGCTTGTGTCTTGGCGCGAAGGAAAACAAAAAGGCACATGTAACAGTGGGTAACGCGGTAGTATTGTGTATCATAATAAGCGCGGTGATAACCGCGGCATATCTTATTTTTGCAAATCCGATACTCACTATGTTCGGCGGCAGGGTGAACAATGAAACCTTTACACTTTCCAAGGAATATTTTTTCTATA
>JAFQYK010000089.1 GCA_017406485.1 Clostridia bacterium | reverse complement strand
CATCCGAAATATCAAGCGCCTTGTTTATCGTCATTTTCGGGTCAAACGGCACCAGCTTTGCCACCTTGTCAACCTCGGCATACGGTATGTCAAGCGCGCGGCCAACATCACGTATGGCGAGCTTTGCCTTCATCGTACCGAACGTCACAATCTGAGCTACATGACCTTCTCCGTATTTTTTCGCTACATAGTCAATAACCTTCGCGCGTCCGTCCGGAGCAAAGTCAATATCAATATCCGGCATACTGACGCGTTCAGGGTTTAAGAAACGCTCGAATACAAGCGTATACCGTATCGGGTCAATGCTCGTTATACCGAGTGAGTACGCGACTATACTACCCGCCGCGCTGCCGCGTCCGGGGCCTACCGGTACGCCATTGTTTTTTGCAAAGTGGATAAAATCCCAAACGATCAGGAAATAGTCCACAAAGCCCATATTTTTTATAACGCCCAATTCATAGTCAAGACGCTCCTGAAGCTCCTCCGTTACGGGGTTATATCGTTTTTCAAGTCCCTGCTGACATAATTCCCTGAGATAATCAAACGCGTCCTTACCGTCCGGCACGTCATACGCGGGCAGGTGGCGCGTGTTGAAGTCAAAATCAACGTTGCACCGCTTTGCAATCTCCACTGTGTTTGAAATTGCCTCGGGTGCATAGTCGAAAAGCTCCGCCATTTCTTCGGGGGATTTTATATAAAACTCCTCCGTTTCAAACTTCATTCTGTCCTCGTCCTGCACCTTTTTCTCCATCTGAATACACATAAGTATATCCTGATATTTTGCGTCCTTTTTGGTGAGATAGTGTATGTCGTTTGTGGCAACTAATTTTATGCCTGTTTCCTTTGACAGCCTTATCATTTCGGGAATAATGCGCTTTTCCTCGTTTAAGCCGTGATCCTGTATTTCAAGAAAATAATTTCCCTCGCCCATTGTGTCGCGGTAACGGAGCGCAATCTCCTTCGCCTCGTCATAGCTGCCGCGCAACAGAGCCTTCGGAACCTCGCCGGCAACGCAGGCAGATAATGCAATAAGCCCCTCGTGATTTGCCTTTAAAAGCTCAAAATCAATTCTCGGCTTATAATAAAAGCCCTCAATATATGCGGTTGAAACGAGCTTTATAAGGTTTTTGTAGCCGGTCTGATTTTCGGCAAGCAAAATAAGATGGCTGTTTTTGTTGTCAATGTCGTGAACCTTGTCCTTGTAGCTTCTCGGCGCAACGTACACCTCGCAGCCTATGACCGGGTGTATGCCCTGCGCCTTCGCCTCACGGTAAAAGTCCACCACGCCGTACATTGAGCCGTGATCGGTTATCGCGCACGAGGTCATACCAAGCTCCTTGACGCGCGATATAAGCTTTGGTATACTCGCTTCACCGTCAAGCAGACTGTATTCCGTATGCGTGTGCAAATGACAAAAATCCATCTTAATCAGCCATCCTTTCACTTCGTTCAAGGACAAATAGGATGCGAAAGAACTACGTTCTTTCACACTACTCACCTCTTTTACTTATGATAACTCTCGTTATTGTTTATCTTAAACGCCCTGTATACCTGCTCTAAAAGCACCACACGCATAAGCTGGTGCGGCAGGGTTATTTTTCCAAAGCTCATTTTGTGGTTTGCCATTTGCTTGACCTCGTCAGAAAGCCCAAGCGAACCACCGATGATAAACGTTATATTGCTCGCCGTCATAGAAGTCGCGGCAATTTTCTCCGCCAATCCTTCCGAAGATATTTCCCTTCCCTCGATGCACATCGCTATAACATATGCGTCTCGGCTTAATTTTGATATAATCTTCGCGCCCTCTTTGTTTTTTACAATCTCACATTCCTTTTCCGACGCGTTATCGGGGATTTTCTCGTCCGCAACCTCGATAATATTAAGCCGCGAGAAACGCGAAAGCCGCTTAGAGTATTCCTCAATTGCGGCTGTAAAATACTTTTCTTTAATTTTTCCTACGCAGATAATATTGATATTCATATGTACCCCTTACAATACTGTTGGCTTATATCTATGCGCCACTTGGAGTATTACATCCTCCCCGACCTTGACATCGGATTGAGTGAGCAGATTATACGTTTCAAGCATTGCAATTTCAGGGCGGTTGTTCTCCTGACTGAGATGACCGAGCGCGATATGCTCAGTTCCGTTTTGCACCAAATAGAGCGCAGTTTTTGAAGCCATTTCGTTTGAAAGATGCCCTCTGTCGCTCAAAATCCGCTGCTTTAACGGAAACGGATATGAGCCGTATTGCAGCATTTGTATATCGTGGTTTGACTCCAAAATAACCTTTTTACTGCCTGTAATATGTTCTAAAATATTGTTTGTCATTTTACCGATGTCGGTTGCAAGGCTGTACTTTTCGCCGCCCAGCTGAAACGTAAAGCCGACAGGCTGCTCCGCGTCGTGCGGTATTGCGAACGGCGTGACGGCTATTGATCTAATCTCCGTTACTTCGTCCTCTTTGACAAAATGTATATTTTTATCATCTATGTTGCCTATATCAAGTCCGGCGTGTGTGCCGATTGTCGCGTACACAGGCAAATCATACCGCCGCGATACAACGCCCGCGCCCTTTGTATGGTCGCTGTGCTCGTGCGTGATTAAAAGCGCGTCAAGGCTCTCCGGCTGAACGTCGATAAGGCTGAGCGCCTCCTTTAGCTTGCTGCCCGACATTCCGCAGTCAACCAGTATATTTGTTTTACCGTCGGAGATAAATGTAGCATTTCCCGACGAGCCGCTTATAAGTGAAACAAATCTGTTCATTCTATCCCTCATTTAAACTCTAAAAGGCTGCCGAGGCAGCCTTTTCTTAGTCAAGTAAATCATCTACAACGGTGACACGTTGAATATCGCCGCCCAAGGCAACAAACTTATCCTCAAAGCTCTCATAGCCGCGGTCAATGTGGTAAATATCTGTTATTTCCGTTACACCGTCAGCCATAAGTCCGGCTATAATCATCGCCGCGCCGGCTCTTAAATCCGTCGCCTTTACGTGCGCGCCTAAGAGATGGTCAACGCCGTCAACTATTGCAAGTTTACCCTCTACACGGATATTTGCTCCCATACGCTTCAGCTCATTTACATAGCGGAAACGATTATCCCAAACACCCTCGCGCGCAGTGCTTGTCCCCTCTATTGTCGTGAGAAAAGCAACAAGCTGTGGCTGCATATCGGTCGGGAAACCGGGGTAAGGCAGCGCGATAAAGTTTATTCGTTTAAATTTCTTACCTTCATCTACCCAAACACGGACACTGTCAAAACCGTCCTCAACGTTTACGCCCGCTTCAATGAGCTTCGCGCTTATCACCTCAAGGTGGCGCGGAATAACGTTCTTAATCGTCACATCACCGCGCGTTGCGGCAGCGGCAATCATAAATGTTCCTGCTTCAATCTGATCGGGAATTATGGCATACGTACCGCCGTGTAGCTCCTTT
>JAFQYK010000088.1 GCA_017406485.1 Clostridia bacterium | reverse complement strand
GGTTGTCAAGCTGATAGGAGCTTACCCCTATGTCAAGGAGCGCGCCGTCTATACCGCTTACGTTCAGTTCCGCAAGTATGCTTTTAATGTTACAGAAATTATTGTTTACAGCCGTAAACCGTCCGTCAAACTTCTTTAACCGTTTACTTGCTGCGCTTATAGCTTCTGTGTCTTGGTCAATCCCGATAAGCGAGCAGTCCGCACCGCTTAAAATCCCATAGCTGTGACCGCCGCCGCCGAGCGTACCGTCAACGTACAATCCGCCGTTTCTGACATTGAGCGCGGCTATGCTTTCTTCATATAAAACAGATATATGCTTAAAATCCATAACCGCTCTCCCTTTTGTCTTAAATATTTAAGTCGTATTTCAGAACGCCCTCCATCATCACCTCGTCGGAGATTGACTTCTGATAACGTTCCCATTCAGCGCTGTCCCATAGTTCAAGGCGCGTGTTTGCGCCGACAAGAACAACGTCTTTCCCCAGTCCCGCCTCATCAATAAGACGCTTCGAAACCGGTATTCTCCCCTGCTTATCCACCGTCGCTGAAGTGGCGCGTCCGAAAAACAAGCGCACAAAAGCCGCCGCGTTCCTGTCCGTCGCGGTCGGTAGCTTGTTTACCTTTTCGGAAAGATTACTCCACTCCTCCTCCGTGAAGAGCAGAAGGCAGTTATCTGACAGTGAACACGTGACATATACCGTTTCGGAAATCATTTCCCGTATCTTTGCAGGCAGAATAAGCCTGCCGCGCTCATCGAGCTGGCGTGGATATTCGTCAACAAAATTTACCATATATATGTCACCTGCCTTTCGGGAAATTTGGGAGAGCATTTCCAAAACGATGGATTTCTTACCCAAACGCTCCCATTTACTCCCATTACCTCCATTTTACCCTAATCTGTCCAAAAATGCAATAGTTTTTTTGAACTTGACAAATATGTTAACCCTTATTTTGCCGTTTTACTTGTAATTTTGGGCAAAAAGAGTTATAATGTCCGGGTGAGGTTATAATTCGGCAAGTATATATTGTTGCCAAACACAACCCGCAGGCACTATATATTGTGGCTGTTTGTATTATATCACAAATCTGTTACAATGTGAATAGAATGTTTAAAATTTAATTGCTGTTATATTACAAAAATATTTCGCCCTGAAACAGCAAAAATTTGGAGGATTTTTTAATGAACAATATCTCGTTCCCAAATCTTGGAATCAGTCTTACCATAAATCCGGTCGCTTTCACCGTTTTCTCACGGCCGGTCCACTGGTACGCGCTTATTATACTCACCGGCTTTCTTCTGGCGGCGCTTTTTGTAACGGCAACGTGCGAAAAACGAGGCATAAAAAAAGAGAACGTCTGGGATGTCGCTCTCTATGGGCTTGTGGCCGGCATTATCGGCGCAAGGATATATTATGTGCTGTTTGCTCTTGATGAATTTAATTCATTTTGGGAGATGCTTCAAATCTGGAACGGCGGTCTTGCCATTTACGGCGGCATAATAGGCGCGGTGATTTCAACAGCGATTTATTGCCGCATAAAGAAGCTCAATATGTTTGCTATGTTTGACATCGCCTGCCCCGGTCTGTTTATCGGCCAGGCGATCGGCAGGTTCGGCAACTTTGTGAACGCCGAGGTTTACGGCGGCGAAACTTCATCGCTTTTTGGTATGAGCATAAACGGCGCGCCGCCGGTACATCCGCTGTTTTTGTATGAAGCGGTGTGGAATGTGATAGGTCTTGTGATATTGCTGCTTATACGTGATAAGAAGAAGGCTGACGGTCAGGTGTTCTGTTTTTATCTGATGTGGTATTCTATAGGCCGCTTTTTCCTGGAGGGTATGCGAAATCCGGCGTATATACTGTACGTTATACCCGGAAAACTCGGAATATCGCAGCTTGTGGCGGTGGTGTTGGTTATCGTGGCAGGCATTGGCGCTGTGGTGTTGCAAAAGAGGGCGAAAAAGGCGGCTGCCGCGGAGGCAACCGAAGAAAGTTGATAAAAAACGGCTCAAGTTGAGCCGTTTTTTTATGCTATATTGAAAAACCTTGTCGCTATGGAGAAGTATATGAGAATCGATGCCGCGTCTACTATTGTCGTGATAAGCGGCGCGGCCATAACCGCAGGGTCTAATTTACAGCGTTTTGCAAGCATCGGCAGCGTGCAGCCTATAAACTGCGACACAATCACAATACCGGCAACTGACAGACTGACAACCGTTGCTACTCTTAAATCGCCGTTCATTATCCAGATACGTATGCCGTTAACAACGCTTAGAACAACACCGATAAGCACCGATACCCTAAGCTCCGTCCATACAACGCGGAAGAAATCCTTTAGCTTAATTTCGTCAAGGCTCATACCGCGGATAATCATTGTCGAGCTTTGCGAGCCGCAGTTTCCGCCCGTACTCATAAGCATTGGTATAAACGCTACGAGAAGCGGTATTGACGAGCAGGCCTCCTCGTAGCGGGTTAGTATCGTTCCCGTAATAGCCGCACTGAGCATTAACACCAAAAGCCACACTATTCTGTTTCGCGCGTGCTTTATATCAGATGTTTTAAAATAGCTTTCCTCGTTGGGAGCGATGGCCGCCATTCGCTCAATATCCTCCGTCACCTCGTCCTGCAGGACGTCAATAGCGTCATCGAACGTTACGATACCAACCAGTCTCCCCTCATCATCCACAACTGGCATTGCCGCAAAGTCGTAGTGACTCATATCGCGCGCCACCTGCTCCTTGTCGTCGTGAGTATGAACGCAGATAAGCGTCTGATCCATTATATCCTTAATTCGCTTGTCCTCGTCCGCGAGAAGCAAATCCTTAATCGGAAGATAGCCTATTAGCGTGCGGTCGTCATTCGTAACAAAACAGATGTACGCCGTTTCCGCGTC
>JAFQYK010000087.1 GCA_017406485.1 Clostridia bacterium | reverse complement strand
TAAAAGCAGACTTGAAAACACAGAGAAATTTTACAGTGCGGTAAACGGCTATATCAATCAAATAATTCAGAATGAAAACTAAATAACACGCTATACAATGGCAGCACTCATTTTATTATGGGTGCTGTTTTTGTATGCAAAAGGAGGAATGAAATATACAATGAAATTAGTAATTGCAGAAAAAATGTCAGTCGCGCTCAATATCGCAAAGGCGTTAGGTGTAACCGATAAGAAACACGGTTATATGGAAGATAGCAGATACATCATTACTTGGTGTATAGGTCATCTTGCAGGCTTGGCGGACGCGGCGGCGTATGATGTGCGGTATGCTAAATGGCGGTATGAGGATTTACCGATAATTCCGAACAAGTGGATTTTTTCTGTAAACGAGGGCAAGGGCAAGCAGTACGGTATTGTAACTAACCTTATGAAGCGCAGGGACGTAACGAAAATTATAAACGCTTGTGACGCGGGACGCGAGGGCGAGCTGATTTTTCGCTTTATATATGAATTATCGGGCTGTAACAAGCCGTTTAAGCGTCTTTGGATTTCGTCTATGGAAGAAAGCGCGATTGTTGACGGTATGCTGAACCTTATAGACGGGCACGAATTTGATAATCTGTATGAGTCGGCGCTGTGCAGGGCAAAAGCAGATTGGATAATAGGTATCAACGCAACGCGGCTTTTTTCTTCTCTGTACAAGAAGCACCTGAATATTGGACGCGTACAAAGCCCGACGCTTGCGCTATTGGCGCAGCGAGACACAAAAATATCTATGTTCAAAAAAGAAAAATACTACACCGTCAGAATTAGCGATACAAATTTTAATGCGGTCAGCGAGCGTATAACGGATTTTGACGAAGCGAAGCAATTACAAATAGCTTGCCATAACGGGCAGGCTATTTGTGTTTCCGTCAGCCGTGAGCAAAAGGCGGTAAATCCCCCGAAGCTGTATGACTTGACAACGCTCCAAAGAGAAGCAAACCGTATATTCGGTTACACTGCGAAACAGACGCTTGACTATGCACAAAGTCTTTACGAACATAAATATCTCACATACCCGCGTACAGACAGTCAATATTTAACGGAGGATATGGCGAATACGGCAAATATGGTTGTTCATCTATCAGCGAAGCACCCGCCGTTCTCTAACTGTTCGGACTTTTACCCGTCCGTTGCGTTGGTAATCGACAGCGCGAAAGTTACCGACCACCACGCTATCATACCTACGGCTGAAATTGAAAATATAAAGCTATCGGAATTACCGAAAGGCGAAGCTAACATTTTACAGCTTGTAATGTGTAAGCTCCTATGTGCCGTACACGAAGCGCACATATACGAAACAGTGACGGCGGAATTTGATTGTGACGGCACAATATTTAAGGCAAGGGGCAGAAATGTTGTCAGCGAGGGCTGGAAAGAAATTGAGCACCTATTCAAGCTATATTCACATACTGCCGATAATACGGCTGAAGATAGCATAATTGATGTAGAGGAAGGCGGCATATATACCGTTTCATCAGAACTGAAAGAAGGCTTTACCACACCGCCGAAGCATTTTACGGAAGATACCCTATTGTCAGCTATGGAAACTGCGGGCGCGGCAGAAACGACGGACGAAGCGGAACGCAAGGGTTTAGGCACTCCCGCCACAAGAGCCGGTATTATAGAAAAGCTGGTACAGACAGGTTTTGCGGAGCGTAACAACCGTTCTGTCATTGCGACAAAGGATGGCGTAAATCTTGTTACCGTTCTTCCCGATATTTTGAAATCACCACTCTTAACTTCTGATTGGGAAAATCAGCTTATGGAAATCTCTAAGGGTACATACGCACCTGAAAGGTTTATGAGCGGTATTGCGGATTTGACGCGCGAGCTTGTTAAATCGTATTCATTCATTACCGACGAACAAAAAGAGATTTTCCGAAAGGATCGTGAGGTCATAGGCAAATGCCCGCGCTGCAACAGTGACGTTTACGAAAGCAAACAGAATTTCTATTGCAGTAATAAGCACTGTAAATTTGCCCTTTGGAAAAACGATAAATTCTTTACCGACAGGCACAAGGAGCTAACAAAGCAAATGGCGGTTGATTTTCTTGCTAAGGGCAAAACAAAGGTCAGGGATATGTATTCCATAAAGACAGGTAAAACCTACAATGCGACGGTTGTTATGTCGGACGGTGAAAAGTATGTGAATTACAAACTTGAATTTGACAAGCCGAAGCAAACAAAGGGCGGTAGGCGCTAATGTACAGGGTAATTGAAAACGGGATAATGAGCATTGACACGCGGCGCGATACATTCAATATGCAGGATATTGAGAACAGGCGTTTTATGTATAATCCCGAAACGGGCGTACTGTTGCTCGGTGTTCAGGCACCCGTAAACACATACTTTTCAAGTCACGCGGAAGAACACGCGAAAAGCGGCGATATGACGCATTTTGATAAATTCGTGCGCGGCTGGGTTGGTGTTGGCGGAAAATACAAGGACGGGGTAATTCACTTTGCCCCGCCCATACCGCATTACTATCCCTCGCTGTTCGACAAGGGATTTGACGCGCTTGAAATGTTTAACAATAATAACGCAAACGGTAAAACCGTTGTGCGCGGTTTCGGTAAGCGGTGGGAACAGCCGCTTGCCGATATTTTAGAAAATCATAAGGAGATTAAGAAAATGGCAGATAAAAAGACAAAGCAGGACGTGTTGTACGATACGCCCTCACCGGTTATGACAGCCGCGCCGCCCGAAACGGCGAAGGCCGCGCCTAAAAAGTCATACGCTGAAAAGCAGATAGAAAAAATGAAAGAATTAACCGACAAGCTGGAGCAGGGCGTTAAGGATTTGCTGGCAAGCGACAAATACAAGGATTACTTGGCTGTAATGTCAAAATTCCATAATTACAGTTTCCGCAATTCAATACTTATTTTTCTGCAAAAGCCCGACGCCTCAATGGTTGCGGGCTACGGCGCGTGGCAGAAGAATTTTAAGCGTCAGGTCAAGAAAGGTGAACACGGTATAAAGATTATTGCGCCCTCTCCGTATAAGACGGAACGCGATATGCCTATCATAGACCAAAGAACGAAGCAGCCCCTATATGGCGCGGACGGTCAGCCTTTGACGCAGCGCGTAGAAGTTACCATACCGGCGTATAAGGTTGCTACCGTGTTTGATGTATCGCAGACGGACGGCGAGCCGTTACCCGAAATTGCAGCTAAATTGCAGAGCAGCGTAAATAACTACAAGGAATTTTCCGACGCTCTAATTAAGGTATCGCCCGTTCCCGTTGAGTATGAGAATATTACAAGCGGCGCAAACGGATATTTTAACGCAGAAGAAAAGCGTATTGCAATTCAAAGCGGAATGAGCGAGCTCCAAACGCTGAAAACTCTTATACACGAAATCACTCACGCTAAACTGCACAATATCACAAAGGAAGAATTGCAGAATATCCCCGAAGAACAGCGGAAGGACAGGCACACGAAAGAGGTTGAAGCGGAAAGCGTTGCATATACCGTTTGCTTGCATTACGGGCTTGATACTTCCGATTATTCGCTCGGATATGTCGCGGGCTGGAGCAGTAATACCGAACTCCCCGAACTGCAAAACTCACTTGTCACAATTCAAAAGACGGCGAATGAGATTATATGCGGCGTTGATAATTACTTTACGGAATTGGAGCAGGAGCAGAACAAAGCGAATGAGGAACAAGAACAGCCGGCGGATGAAGAAAAGGCGCAGCCGGAGCAAGCGGAAACAAAAGACGATTTTACCGACTTACCCGAAAGCGAAGCGGACGAAGCAGAAAAACTATTTAATGAGGTTGTAGGTGAAACCGCCCAAAAATCCGAACCGGTTTCAAAATCCGAAACACCGGCAATGGACGCACTTGAAGCTAAGGCAATGAAAGGCGAGCCTGTTTCCTTAATGGCTATGATTGACGCTATCAAGGCGGATAAGGCGAAAGCAGCCGAACCGAAAAAGGACGCGGCAAAAAAAGAAAAATCCCAAAAGCCGTCTGTACGCAAAAAACTTGACGCGGCAAAGAAGCAGGCGGCAAAGCAGACAGAAAAAGCCGAACCGAAAAAAGAGAAAGAAACAGCGAGGTAACGGACAATGCAAAGATTTCAATGTGTAGATATTATAGACAGCCTGCGCCGTATAATGAATACGAACACAAAACATTACCGCGCGGATTTCATCATTGACGCAGACCACATAAAAGAAGCGTTTGCAAGTAAGGACGAGCAGGATAAATATTTATTCTTTATGTCGCGTCCGGAGGGTACTTGGTGTTTTAATGAAGCGAATGTATTTATGAAAGATACATCGGCACATAAC
>JAFQYK010000007.1 GCA_017406485.1 Clostridia bacterium | reverse complement strand
GTTTTTTCGGATTTATTCGAGGTATTTGTTTTTAAGCGTTTCAAGCTGCTCGTTTGTAACGCCAAGCGCTTCGGTGATGTATCCCGTTACGGAGCCGTAATTTTCTTTCATCCAGTCCATCGCGTTCTGCATATATTGCTCACTTACATGATCCATACACGTCATAAGCGTTTCAAGCTCCTCGCCTTCATAGCCGTATGCAATAAGCATTTTGCGCTCATTTTCGATAAGGCCGGCGTTAAATACATTTGTCAGCAAAAAATCCTGCATAATGGTATCCTCGTCAACACCCAGCGCGGAGAGTATAAGCATTGCCGCGCAGCCTGTTCTGTCCTTGCCCTGAGTGCAGTGGAACAGCAGCGATTTGCCTTCCGGCAAAGAGAGCAGTTCATCAAACATCTGTTTATAGCCTTTTTTGCCTTGGTCCTCAGACAGAAAATTTATATACATCTGCTCCCCTACAATGCCTAACTTCATAGCTATCTTGAGACCTGACATTTTATCATTCGGATCGTAATCTTCAATTTCAGACGTATCAAGTTCCTCCCTGCGCTTTTTCAAAACTTCCTCGTCTATAATGCCAATCCACAGATTTTTTACTCCATCAATAACGGGGTCGGCCTTTGCTTCTATTTCTCTGCTCATACGCAAATCAATCACTTCAGCCAGATTATAAACCTCTTTAAGTCTTTGAATATCCGCATCGCTTGCCCCGGCAAGCGCGGCTGTACGCAGAAATATGCCGCGTTTTACCGTTTTGCCGTCAGGCGTGGCATAACCGCCCAATTCACGCGCATTGCCGACACTTGCAAGTCCGATGCTCTGGGTTCGTGGCGAAACGTAATTCATTTCTCCAAACACCTTATCCGCCGCTATAAGCGGCGCGGTTATCGGCTCACCCAAATCTGATACGTCATCAGTCCAGACAAAAAGCCTGTATTCACCCGTTTGCCTGTCAACAGTTGCCGTATATGTATCGTCATTTTTCGTAAAGTCGAATTTATCAACCTTCAGCAGGTTCCCGTCTATACCAAATTGCGCCGCCAATACAACCGGCTGCGGAATACTTTCGTCGCCTTTTGGGGTCACAGTGAATATTAAGCTGTCATTTGCGCCGGCTGACTTTTTAATATCCATTACATCCGCAAACTTCGACAATGCGGGTACGGCTGTCTTTTGAATTTCTGTCGTTTCTTCCGGGCTCTCATTATCTGCAAGTACCGGTATTGCCGCATTGCTTACAAGCAGCGAAATTGTCAATAATGCGGTAATCATTTTGTTTTTCATAAATAGCCTCCCATTCCCGGCGGAAATACCGCGGCCTCTTATCATATAATTTTGAATTCTCAATGCAAATCGGCAGTAATATTTTAACTGTTCTTTGTTTTTGCAAATATTTTTGACAGCGGAATGAACAGACACGGTACAATGAACGTCACCGCAAACAGTTCAATAAAGCCTTTCAAAAATCTTCCGGTGTGTCCGCCGAAAATGCCCATTACAGCCGGAACAATCAAATAGATGATAAGCAGCAGAACTACCAGACCTAACACAAATCTTACAATTTTTTCAACGACAGAGCAATCGGTTGAAAATTTGATAAAACGCCGTTCAAGCAGCCACGCAACCATTATCGCCGCAAATCTGCCGGCGTTACTGAAGGAATCATTCATCATTTTCTGCGGATCCACAAGCAGCTCACCGTTCACATAGTCCAAAGGATATGACTTAAATTTAAAATACAAAAGCGACAACGCAACGCCGATAAGCGCCACTATGACAGCAATTACATCCTTCTTCTCGTTTTTCTCGATCCAGCCCATAAACAAGGTTGCAGTCCAAATAGTGAAAATTGCGAGCGACATACCCACTATTACATCCTGCGGTGTATGCACGGTGAGATAATTCCGCGAAAACATTACCAGTGCCGAGAATACAAAGAAAACAATCGTCACTATATGCTTATATCTGTTTCTCAATCTCCATCCCGTTGATACGAAAATTGTGCCTGCATTGGTTGAATGTCCGCTTGGGAATGAATAGCCTGTCGCGCCGGCAACGGCATATTTTGACGGAATTATTCTCGCATCTCTGATCCACGGACGATAGCAGCACACTGACAGCTTTAAAATTCCGTTTAAGATTTCGCCAAAGCCAAATGTGAAAAATACAAACTGTCCGTCCTTTTTGCTGAGACACCAGTAAAGTATCGCGGGAATAAGAATAACCATAGCGTGAACATCTATCGCCGATATAATTCCCATAAAAACTTCAACGGCAGGGCCGAGCGTTTCTCTTATCCCCTGCAAAAACAATAAATATGATATATCCATTTTTTACCTCCGTTGTTTTACATACAAGTTATTTTTTTAATTTAATATTCGGAGTGTTGTTTAAGCCTGTAACAGTGAAAATGTCATACACATCGGGCGTCACATTTATAACGCTGACATCACACTTGTTCTTTTTCAGCCATCCTTTTGCTTCGTTCGAGGATTAGCGGGCTTTGTATAGAAAAGCCGCGCAGATGTGAAAGAACTTCGCTCGTTCACAACACTTCTCCGATTACAAACGTTTATTTTGCTGCCAAGTATTATTTTATAGTAACCGGCAGGATTTGTCAACCAAGAACGCGTAAGAAATATGCCGAAATTATGCCGCGCCGCAATCAATTATAATTCTATATGTCCGCTGTTTGCATTACCTATGTCAAAGTACCTCTGCTCAAATTAAGCTCTTATCAGTGTCTCAGGATAAAATTTCAAGCCTGATAACCCTTTATAAATCATCCCCAAAAGCACAATGCAGCTCTTGATTTACAGGAGCTGCATTATGTCTTATAGATATTTTAGCTGTATGTTCTGTTTATATTGGATTTCAAAATATTTAAGTCAGACAGATTTATACGCGAGTCGCCGTTTAAATCACACAGGTCAAATTCTGTCGTGTTCAAAGCGTTCCGGGACGGGTGGTTGAGCATTTCGATAAGGTGTGACCGATCGGGAATTTTTATATACCCGTCACTGTTGATGTCGCCGCAAACCAGGGTGATTTCGTGTGGCATTGCATATTCGTCCGCGACATCATACGGGATGTTGATTTCCTCAGTATACGTCAGGTGGACGCTCTTTTGTATTACCATTGTGTAGCCGCCTGTGTCATCTGCCTCAACCTCGTACTTGTAGGTCACCCGACCGTCGGGATAAAATACGCGTTCCTTAATTTCACCCTCAAATACCTCGGTATCGCCTTTGTAGGCATAGATTACCGGATCGTTTTTCGGGTTGTATGCGTTTATAACACCGCTGATTTTTATAGTCAGATTGGATTGAAATTTAAAGCCTATATCAACCCAATCATTTTCGTCATATGCCTGTCCCTGATAATACCCTGCAGGCGCACCGTTTGCGCGCTCTGCCTCTGTTGTTTCGCGCCATATTTCACGGTTTAAAGGCACATTATAATCCGCGTCTGTTTGAGTAAACGCAGTCGTCCGTGACAAGTCTGTCGTCAGCCAGTTTAAAAGTTCAAACGGCGTGTCACCCCAGTTCTTAGCCTCCTCCGGCGTGATGTTTTCAATCGTGAAGCTGCCGAGCTTAAAGGTTGTCCAATCTGTGACATCTTCGGTGTTCAGCGCCCACTGCAGAACGATTTGACGATTTTCCCTAAATGTCTCCTTTTGCTCATCAAACGGCTTTGCGTCAAGTTTAATAAAGTCGGTGGTGTTTATGGTAAGGCCGCTGTCCGGTACCGGTACGCCCTCGCCATACTTCATTCCGAACGTTCCCGCGGCAAGATAGACACGGGTGTTCAGATACACATCCACGGTGTAGGTTAGCTCGTCGGCATTGTACGTTCCCGTAACCAGGTAGTATGCCTTTTCCTCCTCGGCATTTACCGGCAGCGCAAACAATGTTAATATGAGAAGTATTACCGATACAACCGCATATTTTCTCTTCCCCATATATCTCCACCTTCTTACTGTGTTAATCCAAATAAAAATACCGCCGTTTCAGCGCGTGTCGTGTTTGCAAGCGGGTTTACGTTGCCGTCCGTATCGCCGTGCAGTGCGCCTTTGCCGGCAAGGTATTTTACCGCGTCAAGCGCGTAGCCGGAAACCGACTTGTTGTCTTTAAAGCCTGTCAGCTCTGTATCTTCTGTTTTTTCGGCTTTGCCGAGCTTTAAGAGCGCGCGGTAGGTCATTGTCATCATATCCTGACGGCTTATCTTTATTATGTAGCTTTAATACATAATACCAATTATGTATTATTCAGCAACGCAGCAATTTCATACTTTCAAGCAGCCTGCGGTGGCTGTCGCCCGAT
>JAFQYK010000086.1 GCA_017406485.1 Clostridia bacterium | reverse complement strand
TTTGGTGCGAATGCCCGACCATAACCGATATTACGCCGGTAGTTGACCGCTGCCTTGAAAAGAAGGTCGCTATTGTACCCGGCTCAAATTTTGCAACGGATATATTCGCGCCGTCAAATATGTTCAGACTGAACTACTCGTCGGCAACGATTGAAAATATCGTTGAGGGTGTTCGCAGACTTGGCGAAGTTTTAACAGAAATGTTATAAGCCTTCCCCTTGAGGGGAAGGGGGACCGCTTTAGCGGTGGATGAGGTGTCAAAAAACTTAAGACGCCGCAAGCGGCTACACCTCATCAGTCGCTGACGCGACAGCTTCCCCTCAAGGGGAAGCCTGTAGAAAGGAAATAAAAATGGACGATAAAAAAATAATCTTCAGCGGTGTACAGCCGTCGGGAAATCTGACGCTTGGAAACTACCTCGGTGCGATAAAAAACTGGGTTTCCTTGCAGGACGAGTATAACTGCGTGTATGCCATGATGGATATGCACACGATAACGGTTCGTCAGACACCGGCTGATTTGCGCCGCAGAACGCTGGAGCTTTTGGCGCTCTACATTGCGGCAGGAATTGACCCGGAAAAGTCGATACTGTTTATTCAGTCGCAAAACCCTGCGCACGCGGAGCTTGCGTGGGTACTTAACTGCTACACCTATATGGGCGAATTAAACCGTATGACGCAGTTCAAGGACAAGTCAGCGCGCCACGCCGAGAACATCAATGCCGGACTTTTTACATATCCTGTTCTGATGGCGGCGGACATTCTTTTGTATCAGACGGATTATGTACCGGTAGGAAAAGACCAGATGCAGCACATTGAGATATGCCGCGACATAGCCGAGCGTTTTAACGGCTTATACGGCGATGTATTCAAAATTCCGGAGGGTATGCTTTCAAAATCGGGCGCTAAGATTATGAGCCTGCAGGAGCCGGAAAAGAAGATGTCAAAATCTGATCCGAACCCGAAGGGCTATATTTCAATGATGGACGACCTTAACGTGATCGCGAAGAAGATAAAGAGCGCGGTTACGGACAGCGAAGGCAAGATTGAATACCGCGAAGGCGACCCTGCAAAGGCGGGTATAAACAATCTTTTAAGCATTATGTCAGCCGTAACAGGCAGAGGAATTGAGGAAATCGCTGCAGAGTACGCAGGCAAGGGCTACGGCGACTTCAAGGGCGCGGTTGCCGAGGCGGTTGTTGAATGTATACGCCCCGTAAGAGAGGAATACGACAGAATTATAAAGGACAAACAGTATCTTACAGACATATGCGCTAAGGGTGCGGAGCTGTCTTATAAAATCGCACAGCGCACTTTGAAGAAGGTTTACAAGAAGGTCGGTTTTGTAATATAAACCGAAAACGGAGGTTTAGAAATGTACACAGGAAGCTTTGCAATACTGATGATATACACGTTTGCGGCTGCGTTTATCTTTACATTTGTCGCAACGCCGAACGCGCGCCGTCTTGCGTTTAAAATAGGCGAGGGCGCGGTGGATAAGCCGCGCGACAAGCGCAGAATGCATAAAAAGCCTACACCGCGAATTGGCGGCCTGGCTATGATTTTTGGTTTTGTTGTGCCGATTATAACGATACTTGTATTTGCGAAAATAACAGGCGACTCCGGCATTTGGGGGCAGTATTCAATCGCAAGCCGCCAGACGGTGGGAATGTTTATCGCGCTGGCGATAATCGTCGTAATGGGATTTATAGACGACTGCAAGGACTTGCCGGCTAAGCTCAAATTTGTGGTTCAGATTGTGGCCGCGCTTGTCGTGGTGTTTGTGGCGGATATAAAGATTGACGTGTTTACAAACCCGAACTTTTTAAGCGAAAATCCGTATCTGGTACTTCCCGAATGGCTTTCGGCGGTGCTTACGGTAATTTGGATTGTGTTTATAACAAACGCCGTAAACTTCATAGACGGTCTTGACGGTCTTGCGGCGGGCGTAAGCGCGATAATGTCGGTATCGCTCGTGTTCATCTCAATACGCGTGGGCGAGTACCCGATAGCGATTTTCGGTATCGCGCTGATGGGTTCGTGCTTTGGCTTCCTGCCGTTCAACTTCAACCCGGCAAAGATATTTATGGGCGATACAGGCTCGACGTTTTTGGGCTTTATGCTTGCGACGCTTTCAATACAGGGCGTGTTCAAGAGCTACGCGGTGATCTCGTTCGCGGTACCGCTGCTGATACTCGGTTTACCGCTGTTTGACGCGCTGTTTGCGATGATACGAAGAATTTTAAGAGGCGAAAGCCCGATGAAGGCGGACAGGGGACACTTGCACCACAGGCTTGTGGATATGGGCTTTTCACAGAAGCAGACGGTGTTTATTCTTTACGCCATAAGCGGCGTGTTGGGTATAACGGCGGTGCTTCTCGCCGAAAGCGGAATGCTTCGCGCAATACTCGGAATAATCGCGCTTATAATACTGTTCCTTATAGCGGGACTTTTAAGAAACACTTATACACACACCCATGAGTCTAAGGACAATAAGGAGGACGAAGGCAAATGAAGAAGCTAAAGGTAATGACGGTATTCGGCACACGTCCGGAGGCAATAAAAATGGCTCCGCTTGCATTGGAGCTTAAAAAGCACGATGAGATAGAGTCAATTGTATGCGTAACGGCGCAGCACAGACAAATGCTTGACCAGGTGCTTGATATTTTCGGCATAACTCCCGATTACGACCTTGACATAATGAAGACGCGTCAAAGCCTTGTCGGCATAACAACGCGCGTTTTAGAAGGTCTTGACGAGGTCATAAAGAAGGAAAGCCCCGACATCGTCCTTGTACACGGCGACACGTCAACAAGCTTCGTTGCGGCTTTGGCGGCGTTTTACAATCAGGTAAAGGTCGGCCACGTTGAAGCCGGACTTCGAACCTACGACAAATATTCTCCGTTCCCGGAGGAAATGAACAGACAGCTTACGGGCAGAATATCTGATTTGAACTTCTCGCCGACCGAGCAGAACAGAAAGAACCTTTTAAAGGAAAACGTTTCTGACGATATAATCTACATCACAGGTAACACAGTTATAGACGCTTTAAAGACAACCGTTCGTGATGATTACAAGTTTAAGGACGATTGCCTTAACACGCTTGATTTTGAAAACAAGCGCGTAATAATCGTAACAGCGCACCGCCGTGAAAACCTCGGCGAGCCGCTTGAAAACATATGTAACGCCTTAAAGCAGATTGTGACCGAATACCCCGACACTGAGCTTGTGTACCCCGTACACTTAAACCCAGCCGTACGCGAAACAGCGTTCGGAATTTTGGGCGATATGGAGCGCGTACACCTTATAGACCCCTTGGACGTTGAGGACCTGCACAATGCAATGGCGCGCGCATTTATGGTAATGACCGACAGCGGCGGCATACAGGAGGAGGCTCCCGCGCTTGCAAAGCCCGTGCTTGTGCTTCGCCGCGAAACGGAACGTCCCGAAGCGGTTGCGGCAGGTACGGTCAAGATTGCCGGTGTTGTGAAAGACGATATTGTGCGCCTTGCAAAGGAACTCTTAGACAGCGAGGAAGCATATAATAAAATGGCACACGCCGCGAACCCCTACGGTGACGGTGAGGCGTCAAGAAGAACGGTTGAGGCGATATTGTACGCGTTCGGCTACAGAAGTGAAAGACCTGATAACTTTAGTGTAAATTAAAAAGCCTTCCCCTTGAGGGGAAGGTGGCATTTGCGACAGCAAATGACGGATGAGGTGTAAAGAAAGGGGCGGTGAACAATGGAAGAACAGCTTGACGAGATTAACCGCCTCCTTAAAGAGAGGCATTTCTCGGAGGTCAAAAACAGAATAAAGGACGAAAATCCTGCCGACCTTGCGTTGCTGTTTGAGGAGCTTTTCGGTGAGAACTTTGACGAGAAGGCGGAGTTTATGATGCTGTTCCGGCTTTTGCCGCGTGACAGCGCGGCGGAAACGTTCGCGCATATGAACGGTGATATGCAGGGTCATCTTATCGGAATGTTCACCGATAAGGAGCTCAGAGAAATTCTTGACGAGCTTTATATTGACGATACGGTTGATATGATTGAGGACCTGCCTGCAAACGTTGTGTCGCGTATTCTGCAAAACTCCACAACGGGCGAGAGAAAGGCGATAAACGACATCCTCCGCTATCCAAAGGACAGCGCCGGCTCGGTTATGACGATAGAGTACGTCAGCCTGCACCAGGATATGACGGTTGCCGAAGCGTTCGAGAAGATACGCAAGGTCGGTGTGAACAAGGAAACAATCTACACCTGTTACGTTACCGAAAACAGACGTCTTATCGGCGTTGTGACGGTCAAGGATTTGTTTACAGCCGAGGACGATGAAAAAATCGGCGACATAATGGAAACGCACATCATATCGGTTGACACGCACGAGGATAAAGAGGTCGTAGGTCAGATGTTCAGGAAGTACAATTTCCTTGCTCTGCCGGTGGTGGATAAAGATAACCGCCTTGTCGGTATTGTAACATTTGATGACGCTATGGACGTCATTGAGGAGGAGAACACCGAGGATATTTCGCGCTGGGCGGCCGTTTCACCAAATGAGGACAGCTATTTCCGTACGGGCGTGTTTAAACACGCGAAAAGCCGTATCGTGTGGCTGTTGATATTGATGATAAGCGCAACGATAACGCAGCTTATAACGACGCACTACGAGGACGCGTTCAAGGTAATACCGCTTCTTGTGTCATTTATGCCGATGATAATGGACACCGGCGGCAACTGCGGCGCGCAAAGCTCCACGCTTATAATACGCGGAATTGCGCTTGAAGAAATCCATTTTTCAGACTTTTTCCGCGTGGTTTTCAAGGAATTCCGCATATCAATTATTGTAAGCTCAATACTTGCCGTTGTAAACGGAGTGCGCATATACTTCCAATACGGCTGGTACGAGAATAATCTGCTGCTTGCGATAACGGTTGCGCTTTCGATTGTGGCAACGGTTATCCTTTCAAAAATGCTCGGCGCAATGTTGCCGATGCTTGCGAAAAAGGTAAAACTTGATCCGGCGATTATGGCAACACCGCTTATAACAACAATTGTTGACTGCACGTCGCTTTTTATCTATTTCAACATAGCAACGATTGTATTTTCAAATCTTATGCGCTAAAAACCAATCTTTTCCATTGAAAAGGTTGGTTTTCTTGCTTATTTTTGGAATTATGTTGACTATTTGCCATAAAATGTGATATACTAATATTTGTAGTAATAATAATGTTCGGAAAATATAATGATAACAGGAGGTTAATTTAATAGTGGCAAAAGCTAAAAAACTGAAAATCATACCATTAGGCGGTCTTGATGAGATCGGAAAAAATCTGACCGCTATTGAGTACGGAAATGAGATTATAATGGTAGATTGCGGTATGGCTTTCCCCGATGATGATATGCCCGGTATAGATATGGTTATAAACGACATAACGTATCTTGAAAAGAACTGGCAAAAGATTAAGGGCATTTTTTTGACGCACGGTCACGAAGACCACATCGGCGGACTGCCGTACTTCCTTAAGGCAATTAACGTACCCGTTTACGGCACGCGTCTTACGATAGGACTCGTTGAACATAAGCTTAAGGAACACAATCTTTTATCGCGCGTAAAACTTGTACGCGTTCGTTACGGAACTGTTGTGAAGGCTTCGCAGAACTTTAGCGTTGAATTTGTACGGACAAATCATTCCATCGCAGACAGCGCGGCGCTGGCGATTAAAACGCCTGTCGGAACGGTCGTTCATATGGGTGACTTTAAAATAGACACAACGCCGATTGTCGGTGATATGATAGACCTTGCGCGTTTGGGCGAGCTTGGCAAGGAGGGCGTTCTGGCTCTTATGTCGGATAGTACGAACGTTGAGCGCAAGGGCTATACGATGAGTGAGAGAACTGTAGGAGAGAAGTTTGACAGTATCTTTAACAGTACAAAAAAACGTATTATCG
>JAFQYK010000085.1 GCA_017406485.1 Clostridia bacterium | reverse complement strand
CAATCTGTATCTGTTCATCAATGTTTCTCATATTATCAGTCCTTTCATAATTTTTGGCATAAGAAAAGAGGACGCATAATGAAGTGAACCCCAAAGTTTAGACAAAATTTAATATTTGATTGATTGGTAATGGGTTCGGTATTGCACCGGACTCATTCCTTTTAATTTAAGCGATATTCGTTCATTGTTGTAATAGTCAATGTATTGCTTTAATTCCTCAATGAAAGCAGTAACGCTTTCAAATGTCTCACCATAAAACATTTCCACCTTGAGTCTGCCAAAGAAATTTTCCATCGCTCCGTTATCCATACAATTTCCCTTCCTTGACATACTTTGCGTGATGTTATGCTCTGCCAGTAACCGCTGATATTCCTTGTGCTGATATTGCCAGCCTTGATCCGAATGGAACAATGGTGCAGCATCGTCGGGAAGCTTTCTGAATAAGCCGTCAAGCATTTCCCGTATTTGCCATAAATTCGGGCTTAAAGATATTGAATATGATATGATTTCGCGATTATATAAGTCCAGTATAGGTGATAGATACACCTTATCATTGCATACCTTAAATTCTGTTACATCTGTTGTGAGTTTTTCAAACGGTCTTTCTGCATTAAAATCTCTCTTTAATAGATTATCTGCTACTTTACCTACTTCACCCTTGTATGAATGATATTTGCCGTTCTTACGCTGTTTACCTTTGAGATTAAGACTTTTCATCAGCTTTAACACTGTCTTATGGTTAATGGTGTAACCTCTGCTCTGTAAAATCAGTAAAATCCTGCGATATCCGTATCTGCCCTTATGCTGATTAAATATATCAAGGATTTCTTGCTTTACAGCGGAATATTTATCAGTATCTTTATGATTGAGATAATAGTAGTATGTACTTCTTGCAAGGCCGGATAGCTTTAGCAAATCTTTAAGCGGATATTTCTGCCTTAGTTCAGATACAATAACTACTTTTCCCATTTTCTCGCCGTATTCTTTCCTGAACTAAGGCATTCAATTTTTTTAAGTATTCTATCTCCATTCTGAGCCGCTGATTTTCAGCGATTAAATCTTCCTCAACTTTTTTATCGAGCTTGGGTGGACAACCCTTTCGTGTACCACTCGCAACAGAGGCTCTGCCTCGTCTCTCTTTCATAAGACCTTCTGCTCCTTCTTCTAAGAATATGCGTTCCCACCGTTGCAATGTTCCTATTGCCGAAGTCCGAGATACTCCCTGTAAATACTTTCTTACTGCTTCACAATAACTTAGTTGGTGTTCTCGCATATCCAGTATAACAGATAATTTGAATTCTGGCGAGTATTTTCTGTAAATTTGTCCTTTCTTTCCCATAAAAATATGCACCTCCAAAAGTGTCTAACTTTTGGGGTGCATATCAATTGAAATGTCCTTTTAATGTCATATATTGATAAATAACATTTTGTTTGTTATAATAAGATAATGGTGATAAAGAAATTTATGTGACCTTGATACATCTGAACGGTGGCGGTTGTTCAGAAAGGAAAACATATGAGCGAATTAACGATAAATCTTCTCTTAATTTTGCTTATTGTATGGATAATAAAAAAATAACCGCCCTGTAGCAGCAGTGCGGTTATTTGGGTAGAATATCTTTCTACACATTTAAAACCAATTTAGTTACAGAAACAGCCGTTTGCCGTTCTCCTGTTATCTAAACTATATCATATATGATGTAATTTGTCAAGGACGCTTATGCGTCTTTTTTAGCTTACACCCACAGCTTCCTTCGCCAGTTTGTCCGCCATATCGTTATACTTATCACCGCTATGACCTTTGACCTTTATGAAATTGACCTTGACGGTTTTTTTGATTTCATCATAAAACCGTTTGTAGTTGATGGTGCCGGCCTTATTGGTTTTCCATTCGCCGCTGCACCATTTTTCTATGCCCGCATAATCATAATACAAATCAATTTCTTCTATATTATTGTCTATACAATATCGCATTGCCGCCATAGCGCCCTCAATTTCACCGGCAACATTCCGCATAAGCGCCATATCCGGGTCTGAAAACGCGCGGCTCACAGTAATTTCCTCACCGCCCATAAACAGCACCACACCGCAGCCATATTTTTTTGTTTCTATATTATAGCTGCCGTCAACATACGCGACAGCCGTTTTTGTCTGCGGTATCTCGTCGTCAAAAAGACTTATCTGCCGGTTAACTCCAAGATACTCCTCCGCGTCGCTCCTCGTTGCAAAGCCTTTAAATTCAGCGCCGCTGTAACCTGAAACTTCCTTTTGACATTCCTCCCATGTTTCAAAAATACCTATATGATACCCGTTTTTCACGGCAAAAAACTTCTTCGCCATAGTTTTTCCTCCTGTCATATCCATTATTATAAAAGAAAAAAACCCGAATTCAATAATAAATTAGAAAAATAATAAAAAAATTTTAAAAAAAGCGGAACT
>JAFQYK010000084.1 GCA_017406485.1 Clostridia bacterium | reverse complement strand
GCATTCCTGAAGATGATGGAGGGCAGAACGAGCTTCATAATCGCCCACCGCCTTTCAACAATACGCGAAGCGGACTTGATACTTGTTATGAATCAGGGCAAGATAGTTGAACAGGGCACGCATAAGGAGCTCTTGGAAAAGAACGGCTTTTACGCGAGTTTATATAACGCTTAAAACAAAAGACACAGGAATAGGAAGTTCCTGTGTTTTTTTGTGTGCGCGGTTTTTCGGGAATGCAAAAAGGACGGCTTAAAGCCGCCCTTTTTTGGAAAGTGAGATGATGTGTTACATTAGTTGTGGGTGTGGATTATGAAATATTCTCGGATACGATTGAAATATTATCCAAATCTCCGCTGTTGTGAGAATAGTTATCGAGGTTACTTCCGCCTAAAGCCTTACCAATACCAAGCTTGATTTTAGTAATATCTGTACTTGATATGGACACATTGCTTATTGTTGTTGTATCTTCTGTATTGGAATTGTCAGTTACAGTGATAGACGCTGTTCTGTTAACAATTTCTATCTTGATATGATACCATCCAGTGCCATTATAAGAGCCATCTTTTATGTTAGTAATGGTTCCGGCGTTTTCGTCTACACCCCAGCGACCAGAACCTACAGCCGTATCAAATTCACCACCTGTATAATAACCCATCGTATAATTATTATTTTGATTTTGTGCAACTGCAATTGCAACCTTATCTAATGAGTCGCCAAATGTAACTACACCCGTTAATGGCGATTGATGAGCAGGAACACGAAAATCATATTCAACCGTAACTTTTTTATTTTCTAACGAAACAGCTGAATCAAGGTTGTATATAACGTGCCCCACCATCTTACCTGTAGAAACTGTACCTCTAAGGAAAGTATTACTTTCTTCTACTGCAAAACCAGACGTTCTAAAGTTTCCTCCACCAGTATTCCAAAGTGAAATATCAGTCTCTGCTGAATATCCACCAAAGTCCTGACCGTATACCATATTCTCATTCTTATATGTTAGAGCTTTTGTAACAGTTTTATTATCTGAAGTAATCGTCATACTCTGATTCAGCGCATCATTTTTGTATGAGTTCACAGATGTTATAGAATACGTGTATGTACCGGCAGGAAGTGTTAATGTCGCTTTGCCAGTTGCATCAGCAGTGACAGACTGAGCTGCAACATCATTACCTGCATCTGAAGTTCCTGCTACAACTGATATTGACGCGAAAGGATCTGTGTTGAGTGTAACTTCATAATCAGGATCAGACTGCGGAGTCATTGTTATTGTAGGTGTAACATCAGCATCTGTGATAACAATATTGTCAATTGTCGCCGGAGCTACATATCCTATCTTTTCAACCGATGTTACGGTATGAGTGCCGATGGGCAGATAGATAGAAGCAACACCACTTGCATTAGTTGTAATTGATGTTACAGGCATACCGGTTGCATCGTAGCCGTTCATTGCGATTACAGCACCCGCAAGCGTATTCTCTCCGTCTGTGACAGTAATGTCTGCTTTGTAAAGTGCGCTTGTTGTTAAATTAAAGTTGCTTAAGGACTGTTCACGGGCAGTTGCTGTTGCAAAGGCAAAGTACAGAACATTGTCTGCATCGCTTATTAAATATGGTGTTATATCAATCGTTATATCACTACCGCTGCCATCTATACTGGATGTTTCATATGGAGTACCCTTAACAAGCACACGCTGTACGGAGCTCGAGAATAAACCAAGCGATGTATACGTAGCTGCTGCCATATCTGCTACATCATTTTTCAGCTCATAGAAATTGATTTTTGAGTTTGAGCCTGCCGCAGTGCAGTAGGAGTGGAACACAAGATTAACTCTGTTTCTCGTAATATCATAACTACTTGCGTCTACTTTTATTACTGTTAAATCATTACCGCCGTTGATCGCACTTCTTGAGCTGTCATATGTTCCTTGATTAGCATAATATGTGCTGTCAGCATATGCACTGTTTGCACTACTATTAACTGAACCAAGCTTAAGCTGTGCATACGTGTTATCAATATTCGCAAAATGAAGACCTATAGCCTGAATTTTGCCGTCTGCAAATACACCATAGTTTTCAACATAAAGCGCCGTATACGAAGCATTAGCATTTACAGCCGCAGTTAAGTCGATAGTTGCAACGGAATTAGCATTTTCTGTATCGCTGTCGTCGTGCCAGCCCTTGAATGTGTATCCGTTCTTGACAGGTGTCGGAATAGCTGCCTCTGCTTCTGAAAGGTCTGCGTGTGTGTTAAGCGCGTCACCCTCGTTTATAGTATAAGTCTTAGAAGCTGCGCTATCTATTGTAGCATCTGTTCCAGCGTTAAAGACAACATTAACTGTCTTACGCTCAAATTCTGCACTAACCGTCACATTTGCGGCGGGCATAGAGAAGGTATAAGTCGTATTATCGGAAGGACTAACAGTTGCTGTAACCTCTGTGTCACCGTTCATTACCTTAAGTGTGTTAGCCTTGAGCTGATAGCCTTCCTCAGGATGAACTGTGATTGTTACTGTACCGTTTCCTCAGCTTCTGCAGGTGAAATTGCAAGATAACCACCGTTTGTTGCCTTATTAGCTTCTGTTAAAGTAGTTGTTGCTGTATATTTCGGTGCAGCCTGCGGTGCGAAGTAGAGCTTACCTGCTGCTGCCTCATCTGTTACCTTATCCCATGTGATTGTGTAAACAGTCGGTGTGTAAAGCTCGCCGTCACCGTCAAGGTCAACAGTTACTTCAACCTTTGTCGCGTCAGAAGCGATATATGTGATGAAGTCCTCTGCTTTCTTGCTCAATGAGAATGTGCCTGCAGGAGCAATGCCGCCCTTTGTCCACTTGTCTGACTTAACCGTTACGGTTGCCTTTGTATAATCAAGGTCTGCAATATCCGGAAGTGTTACGTCCGTTGTAAGGAAGTAACCATCCTTCAAGTCTGCGCCCATATCAGTTACGTCTTTTACATAGTTGAGTGTACCTGCTGCTGTGATTGTGTTATCAGCATCTGCTGTGTATGTTACATTGCCGTATACACTTGCTTCATTGCCGTAGGTTGCAGCTGTACGCTTTGTAATTGTTGCTGTTGAAGCCTGCGGAGCGG
>JAFQYK010000083.1 GCA_017406485.1 Clostridia bacterium | reverse complement strand
ATGGCGCTTTATGCAATTTTTGCCCGACAAGAGCATCGTCGGCATAAAATATTTCGGCATACCTATTCCTCCAAAATGGTTAGATAGAATAAATATATCATAAATACGTACAAATTACAAGAAAAATGTTGAAAAAGAACAGCAAAAAAAGAACGGCTCGTGTTTTGAGCCGTTCTCTCACATTTTACAGATTTGCCTTTAAGAATTCTTCAATCGCCGCTGCTGCCTCAGCCTCATCGTCGCCCTCTACCTTTACGGTGATTGTCTGACCACACTTAACGCCAAGTCCCATTACAGCGAAAATTCTCTTTGCGTCGCCTGCCTTGCCGTCTTTCTCAATCGTAATCTTCGACTGATACTTGCCCGCTTCCTTTACGAGAACGCCTGCGGGACGAGCGTGCATACCCTGGGGATCTGTGATTGTGTAGGTAAATTCTTTCATAGTTTTATCTCCTTTACATTTTATTAACTTAGTTATTTATATTCTTCTTTAAAAGTCCGAGAAGAATCATCGTTATAACCGCGCCGGCCGCAAGCGCTACAAGGTACATCGGCCAGTTGCCTACAACCGGGAATACGAAGATACCGCCGTGGGGCGCCATAAGCGTACAGCCGAACGCCATTGAAAGCGCGCCTGCTATTGCTGAGCCGATTGCCGTCGCCGGTATTACGTGCAACGGGTCAGCGGCTGCGAACGGGATTGCGCCTTCTGTGATGAATGAAAGGCCCATAATATAGTTTGAAATACTTGTCTGACGCTCCGCCTTTGTAAACTTACGCTTGAAGAACGTTGTTGCAAGCGCGATACCGATAGGAGGCGCCATACCGCCAACCATTACGGCTGCCATAATGTCATACTGACCGTTTGAAATAGCCATTGTACCGAATACATACGCCGCCTTGTTTATAGGACCGCCCATATCAATAGCCATCATTCCGCCGAGAACAAGTCCGAGAACTATCTTTGACGATGTTCCCATACTGTTAAGAAGCCATGCAAGACCTTCGTTTGCAAGTCCGATAAGCGGATTGAAGATAAACAGCATAAGCGCGCCGATGATGAACACGCCGAACAGCGGATACAGAAGCGTCGGTTTTATACCTTCTAAGCTTTCGGGCAGCTTTGAGAACACCTTTTTCAGAAGAAGTACCAAATAACCTGCCACAAAGCCTGCAACAAGCGCGCCCAGGAAGCCCGATACTGTGTTACCCGACGGGTTAAATACTGTGTTTGCGATAAAGCCCTGCAAGCCCGTCTGCTGACCTTGGAACTCTATAACCGCGTTACCTGTCGAAGCAAGCATACCGCCGACAAAACCAACCGCGAGACCCGGTCTGTCTGCTATTGAATATGCGATATATCCGGCAAGCACCGGCAGCATAAGACCGAACGCAACTCCGCCGATTGTCTTAAAGAACGCCGCAAGCGGAAGGTTCATACCAAAGTTTGAGGGATCAAGTTTGAAGTCGTCCAAAAGGAACGCTATCGCGA
The DNA here is from genome assembly GCA_017406485.1 of Clostridia bacterium. Lineage (GTDB taxonomy): Bacteria > Bacillota > Clostridia > UBA1381 > UBA1381 > Hominilimicola. The sequence goes on along the minus strand of JAFQYK010000083.1, from coordinate 1,030 downwards.
TAAGAATACCGCCGCCGATAACGAACGGAAGCATATGCGAAACACCGCTCATAAGGTGGGTGTAAATCTGATGTCCTACACCGCCCTTACCGTCCGCCTTCTTTTCCGAGCTTTCGCCTGCCGCTGCCGTAAATACCGGCACGTCGCCGCTCATCGCTCTCTTTACAAGCTCGTCAGCCTTGTTGATACCATCGCTTACCTGTGTTACGATTACCTTTTTACCGTTAAAGCGCTCCATCGGTACCTTTGTGTCTGCCGCAACGATTATAGCGTCTGCCGCAGCAATTTCCTCATCCGTAAGCACATTCTTTGCGCCGCCACTGCCGCGCGTTTCAACCTTGATTGTGATACCCGCCTTTTCAGCAGCCTTCTCAAGACCTTCCTTAGCCATATACGTATGGGCTATACCCGTCGGGCAGCCTGTTACGCCGAGGATTTTCGCGCCTGTTACAGCTACATTCTCCTCCGCATCCTTTTCCGTTTCTGCCTTGTCGATAATGCTTAAAAATTCCTCCGGCGTCTTAGCAGCGCAGAGATTTTTTGTAAAGTCCTCGTCCATCATCATAACCGACAGCTTACTTAACACATCAAGGTGTACATTTTCCTTTGTATCAGGCGCGGCAATCGCAAAGATAAGCGTTACCGGCTCACCGTCCGCGCTGTCGAACTCAGTTCCGTCCGGACAAACCATAGCCGCAAGACCCGGCTGCTTTGCCGCCTTGCCCTTGTAGTGAGGAATTGCTATTCCCTCGCCTACTGCCGTTGTGCTTTCCTCCTCGCGTGCCTTCAGACCTGCAATGTATGCGTCCTTGTCGGTTATTTTACCGCTTGCATACATCAGTTCTCCCATTTTGGCAATGGTTTCGTCCTTGGTCATTGAAGCTCCGCCGAGTTCAATGCTCTCCTTTGCCAATAAATCTGTGATACGCATAATTTTACCTCCCTTTATTAGTTGTTTTATTTATTACTTTATTGTGTTATACACATTTATGACCTCTTCCTTTGTAGCAAGGTTCTCCGAAAACGCGCT
>JAFQYK010000082.1 GCA_017406485.1 Clostridia bacterium | reverse complement strand
CGCGATCGGCGCGGTTACCTGGACGATTGACGACGAGCTTGCGGAGGGCGTTTCAATAGCGGCTGACGGCACGCTTACAATAACGCCCAACGCGTCCTCGGGCAACTTGCCGATTAAAGCGACAATAGGCGGCAAATCTGCCACTAAGACAATAAAGCTGACAGGCACAAAGAACAATGTTACTTTTACCGCTGCATCGCTCGGCATACAGATTGGCAAAGCAGGCGAGTACACTTACACCGCCGAGCTTCGTAACGGAAATGCAGAAAAAATAGACGGAACGGTCACATACTCGCTTGCAAACGCGGACGGGAGCGCGGCAAGCTATACAGGCGTTTCAATAGACAGCGCAACAGGTGTGCTGACGGTTACGGCAAATGCAGAGCCTCAGATAATATATGTAAAAGCAACGTCCGGTGAATACACAAAACTGGCAAAAACCGTACTGTACTCGTTAAAGTTCAGCTTCGGCACCACGGCAGTAAGCGGCTATACACAGGTAACTTCCGCAACATCATACAGCGGCTCAAAGGGCTTTGGCATAGAGGGAACGGCAACGGATGAAGTGTCGGATATAACAGGAAGCGGCGTAACCTTTAAAGTTAAACTTGAAAAAGGCAAGGTGTACCAAGTTAAGGCAAAATATCAAGGTACAATTCGATGTGAAAGAGTAAGCGCAGACTTTCCCGGCTTTGACAGAAAAAAGGATACTCTTGCAGAGGACACCTACAATGTCGCGGTATTCGGTGATGATGTGATGGATATAACCCTCCCCTCAGGCGGCAAATTGGCAAGTATTGAAATTACACCGGTTGCAAAGAGCGCAGCCGCAAAGCCCGACTGGTGGACAATAGGCGACTCAACCGTTCAGCAGAACGGCTCGTGGGGCTACACAATCGCCGCGTCAAGCACAACGGATTTAACAAAATATCCCGAGCTTGCTGCAAAGGTGAACGGCTTCCACAACAGCGGTCAGGCAGGCAGACAGCACAAGAATTACTACACTGAGGGACTTTTGAACAATGTGCTGACAGGCATAAATCCCGGCGATATTGTTTCGATAAGCGGTATGGGTACAAACGACTCCTCATCGAGCAAGGAGCAGTTTAAGGCTTATGACAAAATGTATGTAGACGCAATCCTTGATATGGGTGCGTATGTGATTTTAGGCTCCTACACCCCGACAGGCAACTACGGCGAAACGCAGGGCAAGGTGTATGATGCTGACACCATGACATTTAAGGGTATGAGAACAAAGGCGTATGACCTTGCAATCCGAGAGCTGTATGAGGACTATAAGGATAACGATCATGTTTTGGGCTTCATTGACATAGGTAAAATGGCTGACGAAAAAATGACCGCCGATGTTAAGAAAATTTATGACGAAACAGCCGGAGATGAATCGGCAAAGAGAGCGGCGGCAAATGCAAAGGCGGAGGAAATGATGGCTTGGTGGAAGGACTACAACCACTATTATACCGAGTTCTCAAATTACATACTTCCCTCGCTTACATCGGAAGTGGCAGGTATGATAAAACAAATACAATGATATGATATCTGACATATATTAAGTAAAAACAAAAAGGGGCTGTTGCGTTAAATAGTCCCAAAAGAAAATGACTCAATACCAAAAAAGGTATTGGGTCATTTCTGCTTTCGTTGTATAATTAATTTGCAACAAAATACTCTAAGACAGCGAGTTGATTGTATCATGTTTTCAGCAATAAATCTAGTAGTTTTACCATTAGATATCGGTT
>JAFQYK010000081.1 GCA_017406485.1 Clostridia bacterium | reverse complement strand
TTGTACTGTGGCTCAAGCTCCATATTATCCGTCAGCGTTACACCGACAAGCTTTGAAAAATCAACGCTGTAGGTTGTTTGCTCCGCCGCTGCGGCAAAGGAAAAGTTTGCAAAAATTGACATACATATTGCAAAAACTGTCACGAGGCTCATAAATCTCTTGGTTCTCATAGTAATCAGCCATCCTTTCACTTCGTTCAAGGATAAATAGGAAGCGAAAGAACTGCGTTCTTTCACACTATTACCTCTTTCTATAGCATTCTTTTGTGATTATTATACTATAGCCGCACAAATATTTGAATTGCAGATTATTCAAAATACCTTGCAGTTTTTTACCTTTTGTGGTAGTATATAAATAGGTGATATATATGGAAAGAAAATATTTTAAGCACGGAAATCATACTCCCGATAATGACAAGGACGGGTATATGTATAACTTCAACACCTCGGGAAGCTATAATTTTAACTCTCATCTGCATAGCTGCTATGAGTTTTTGCATATCATTCACGGACATCTTCTGTATACCGTCGAAGGAAGCGAATATATCCTTGACGACGGTGATTTTATAATGACAAATCCCAGCGAATTACATTCGTTCAGCTTTCCCGACGAGGGCGATTATCAGCGTGAATTTTTGCATATATATCCCGGTTTTTTAGAAAAGTATCCCGAGCTTTTGGAAGCTCTTAACTCACGCAAGGCGGGTTATTTTAACCGTTTCCCGAAATCGGTCGTGGAGAAATATGAGATAGATAAAATCTTTAATGGGATTGAAAAATGGTGCGCCGAGCCGCAGGAGGAAACCGATTTTATGGTTCTCACCTATACGCTCCAGCTTATTGCGGCGATACACAGATGTATGCGTATTGAAGCGCCGGAAAGGCAGAAAATTATCGTAAATAAGAAAAATAATGCAATATGCGATTATATAGACCACCATTATAAAGAGAATATATCAATTGCGTCCATCGCGCGTTCGCTGTTTATTTCACCGTCATATATGAGCCGTATGTTCAGCAGTGAAATGGGTATGACAATAAAAGCGTATCTCAGTATGCGGCGCGTGCGAAGCGCGAAAAATCTCATTATGCAGGGACAGTCAATTACAAACGCATATATTGAAAGCGGCTTTCGTGATTATTCCACCTTTTACCGTACCTTTGTGAAGTATGCCGGTATGTCGCCCGATGAGTTCAAAAAATCGCAAACCGGTCAATCAAGCGAATAAAATCAACGCTTGTATACATTTGTGTGTGTCAAGGGGACGGTTCTCTTGACACACACCGCTTTAATGACATTATAACATAAACTTACAAAGTTGCCAAGAAAACCGTCCCCTTGGCAAATTCAGGCTGTCGATGAAGATACCGTCCTTGCGGAGCTCGACCGTTTTGACGAAATCCGGGGTCATAAATACCCGAAGATAGCCGACAACCGGCGCTGCAAGCGGGCGAATTTTGCGTTAAGGTTGCAGTGTTCTGTACTATGTAATGCAGGCTTGACACATTAAGATTGTTATAGAAAAGGTTGTTGTAGATGTAGTTATAACCCTTATCGCCGTCAACCGAAACAAAGTGATCGTCCGCCTTGCTGTTTCCGGCACTTGTGTTTGCGGCTATGTTGTAACGGTATACGGCGGTGCTGAAAGCCTTGCCGCATATATTACCTCCGTTTAATCAATATAATAAACTCTGTTTTCTTTTCTCGGTTGCGCGTCCGGATTTTCACAATCGGCATAGCCCAATGCAAGGTGACCGATGCCCTCAAAGTCACCCTCTATGCCGAGGTCATAGAGAATTGCCTTGCCCTCCTCGCTCTCGAACTCCTCTTTCGCGCGGTGAATCCATATACTTCCCACGCCGAGGTTATGAGCCGCAAGCATCATATTTCCGAGCGCGAGGCTTCCGTCATATACATAGGTTGCCGCCTCCTTGTTTGCAAGCACAATCAGAATGACAGGCGCGCCGTAGAACGGATCGAAACCCTCCTGCCAACCGCCTATTTTACGGTTCATTTCGGATATTTTATCACGCGTTTCCTTGTTCGTTACCGCCACCACAATAGGCGCTTGCATTCCCATACCGCTTGCAGCGTACAGTCCGGCTTCGATTATCTCATTAATCGCATCCTTTGGAACCATATCCGGCTTGAATTTGCGTATGCTTCGTCTTTCCTTGATTACATTCATTACTTCGCTCATATTGTTTACCGCCTTTCATCAAATATATTTACCACTCTATTGTTTCGCTCGGTTCGAGAATAAGCGCGCTGTCCGTTATAAACTGTTCCGCCCTTTCACGCTTAAACAGCTCGCCTTCTGCGGTTTTGAATTTTACGCTGCTGTGTCCCTGATATGTAAGCACTGCCTTGTCCTCCTTTTTGTCTGTCTCGTTTTCTGCAGTCAGAATGATTGTGTCATTCTCAAATCCGACCTCAAAGCCGCCAACCACATCCGCTATATCTCGAAGCTTGAAATATGTACTTGTTTTCGCGCCTATACCCTCTGCCTTCACATTGAGCTTATCACAAATTACGCCGGCTCTGTATACATGGTAATTCGCTGTTGAGAATGCATACGATTACAAACGAGACAAAAAACAACGCCACATACACAATAACAAATAATCTTTTCACACTTTCCCCCTCTTGGAAATTGTTCTTATGAAATTTAATGCTTCAGCGCCCATGCATATTGCTTCACATTTAATATCCTGCTTGCCCTGCAGCGTTATAAAAACATCTGACAAAACTACGCCTATGGGTGTAAAATAAAAAAACCGTTCGGGTTTTCATTGCCATAAATATTGTATCACAAATCCAAAGGGCTGTAAATAGAAAACGGTGCATAAAAAAGAAGCGGTTGCCCGCTTCTACGTATC
>JAFQYK010000080.1 GCA_017406485.1 Clostridia bacterium | reverse complement strand
CGCGCGATACGAGCAACCTCGCCGCCTATGTTACCGTAGCCTAATATGCCCCACGTAAGACCCTTTATCTCGTGAAAATACGGCTTTAAACGGTTCTGCACGCCGCTGCCGGTGTAACGTCCGTCCTTAACGTACTTATCGTACTCGCCAAGGTGCGTCACAAGCGAAAGCGCCATTGCCACAGTAACCTGCGCGACCGAATCGGTGGAGTAGTCCTTTAAATTACACACGCCTATCTGCTTACGCCAGCAATAGTTTACGTCGATATTGTCATAACCGGTTGCCGTCACGCATATAAGCTTCAGCTTTTTCGCCATAGGCAGATTTTCTTCGTTGAGCTTTATTTTGTTGACAATAATAATCTCCGCGTCGCTTATGCGCTCCTCAAGCTGCAGCTCCGATGTTGTCTGATACACCACAAGCTCGCCCAGCTTCCCTATCTCGTCAAAATCAATGTCGCCGCCAAGCGTTTTTGCGTCAAGAATTACAATTTTCATTTTCAGTCCTCCACAAGACCGCAGAGCTTTTCCCAAACATCGGGAAAAGTCTTTTTTAAATTAAGCGGTACAAAATCCTTACCGACAAAGCCGTGCGCCGTTCTGCCCTCGGTTGCAAGCGTCATATCGGGCAGACGGTACACCTCATATCCAAATTCACACCGCGCAACCGTGAGCTTTGTAATGCGGCACTTTATAACCACTTCATCCTCGTACTTTAAGCCGAGATGGTATTTTGCGCCTGTTTCCGTAAGCGGAAGCAAAATACCCATCTGCTCCATTTCTGTATACGTTAATCCTGTTTTCTTAATAAACTCCGTCCGCGCCACCTCGAACCACGGATAATAACGCGAATGGTGAACAATTCCCATCATATCCGTTTCGGCATAGCGCACGGTTAAATATGTTTCAGATATATAAGACATATTTTAGTGTCCCCTTTTATTTTAGTGTCCCCATCAAAGAACTTTCTCAGTACCCGAATATACAAGTCCGCGTTTTGCGTCCATCGTGATTGTTGTGCCGGTTGTTAAAATCTTTGTCGCGCCGGGAGCGGCTACGATTACGGGAATATCAAGCGCGGCAGCCAAAACCTGCGCGTTGTTTGCCTCGCCTGTTTCCTCGCTGATAATACCGGCAGCCTTTCTAAGAAGCGGTATCATATCCTTCGTCACAACATTTGTGACAACAATATCGCCTTCGCTAAAGTCGCGCTCCAGTTCCTTGACATTCTGCGCCACGCAGACATTAGCCGTTGCGCTCATCTTTGACAGGCTCTTACCGCTTACCAGAATATGCCCAACCAGGTGAACCTTCATAATATTCGTCGTACCCGCAACGCCCATCGGGACACCGGCGGTTATAACGGCAAGCTCGCCGTCCTTTATAAGACCGGTTTTCTGCGCGCACTCAACAGCGTGGTCAAACAATTCATCAGTGTTGTTCCTCGACTCGCTCATAATCGGTATAACGCCCCACGAAAGGTTAAGCTGTCTGCGCCCCTTTACGCTGAGCGTCGGCGCGATAATCGGACAGGCCGGGCGGAAACGTGAAATCTGTCTTGCCGTACCGCCGGCGTAGGTGAGAACGATAATTGCCGCCGCGTGAAGATCGTGCGCCGTTGTACAGGTTGCGTGGCTTATGGCGTTCGTAATATCCATACGCGAGTCAAACTCCATATTTTCAAGACGCTTTATGTAGTTGATGTTGTTCTCGGTCGTTTCAGCGATAAGCGCCATAGTTTTAACCGTTTCAACAGGATACTTGCCGACAGCCGTTTCACCCGACAGCATAATCGCGCTTGTACCGTCATAGATAGCGTTCGCAACGTCCGTTGTTTCAGCTCTGGTCGGGCGTGGGTTGCGTATCATTGAATCAAGCATCTGCGTAGCCGTGATAACAACCTTACCCGCGCGGTACGTTTTCTTGATAAGCTGCTTCTGTATAACAGGCAAATCCTGCATATCTATCTCCACGCCCATATCGCCTCTCGCCACCATTATACCGTGCGACTCGTGCAAAATAGCGTCTATATTTTCAACACCCTCGGCGTTCTCAATTTTGGCGATTACCTTTATATCCCCACCTCCGTGCTGTGATAATAAGTGCTTTATCTCCTTAACGTCCTCCGCAGTTCTCACAAACGAAGCCGCGATAAAGTCAATATCCTGCTCAATGCCGAAGATAATATCATCAATATCCTTTTGGCTCATATACGGCATCGAAAGGGAAACGTTCGGAATGTTTACGCCCTTTTTATTTGATACAGTACCACCGTTTTTAACCTGACAGATTATTCTGTCGGCATTAACACTCAAAACCTCCATCTCGATAAGGCCGTCGTCAATAAGTATTCTTGTGCCTGTCTGAACGTCCTTGGGAAGGTTAGTATATGTAATCGAAACCTGCGTTTCATCACCCTCGACATCATCGGTGCAAAGCGTGAACTTCTGTCCCTCCTTAAGCTCAACGCTACCGTCCTTGAAGTCCTTTATACGAACCTCCGGCCCCTTTGTGTCAAGCAATATCGCAACGGGCATATCAAGCTCTTCGCGCACCTTTTTAATGCTGTTTATCTTTTTTAATGCCTCCTTGTGTGTGCCGTGAGAGAAGTTTATTCTCGCAACGTCCATACCGGCAAGCATAAGGTCGCGAAGCACCTCCTCATTCTCCGTAGAAGGGCCCATTGTGCAGATTATTTTTGTTTTTCTCATAATTACTCCCCTTTCTGTGACATATACGCAAAAAGGCGCTTTTAAAAAGCGCCCTGATTTTCATTATACACTGAGTTTTTTAGCAAGGTCAACAAGCTGCTGCGGCAACTCCTTGGTCATTGCAAGACCCTCTTCAATGTCAACATCGGTTATATGGTGATCGCGCATACAAACAATTCTGTTCTGCTTACCCTCAAGCAGCAGTTCAACCGCCATACCGCCCATTTCACTCGCAACAACTCTGTCGCGTACTGTCGGGCTGCCGCCGCGCTGTACGTGACCTAAAATCGTCGCTCTCGATTCAATACCGGTCTTAGCCTCAATTTCCTTTGCCATTTCAATAACGCCGCCTATGCCCTCGGCAACAACGACGATTGAGTGCTTTCTGCCTCTCGACTTGCCCTCAAGGATAGGACGGAGAACGTCCTCGTCAAAGCTCCACTTTCTCTCCGGTACAAGAATAACCTCCGCACCGCAGGCGATACCCGCCTGAATTGCGATATAACCGGCAGCTCTGCCCATAACCTCTATGATTGAGCATCGCTCGTGACTCTGCGCCGTATCTCTTATCTTATCGACAGCGTCCTTAACAGTGTTAAGGCAGGTGTCATAACCAACAGTGTACTCACTGCAGCTTATGTCGTTATCTATTGTACCGGGCATAGCGATTGTAGGAAGTCCGGCTCTGCACAAATCTCTTGCGCCGCGGAACGAACCGTCACCGCCGATTACTATAAGTCCGTCAAGACCGAATACCTTT
>JAFQYK010000079.1 GCA_017406485.1 Clostridia bacterium | reverse complement strand
ATTATACCCAATAATGTTACATCCATTTCCAAATATGCTTTTGACAACTGTGAAAATTTAAAATATATTAACATCCCAGAAAGTATATCGTCTATAGGTGATTATGCGTTTTATGATTGTAGTGCTTTAACATATATAAACTTATCTTCCAATATAGTTAGCATTGGGAGTTTCGCATTTTCTTACTGTGCATCAATGACAAGTATAAATATTGAAAAAGACAATAAAAATTATTTATCAATAGATGGTGTACTATTTGACAAATCTGTAACTAAACTTATTTGTTACCCAGACGGAAAAAATGAGTCTGCATATACAATACCCAATGGTGTAGTATATATAGACAACGGGGCATTTGGCAGCTCATCAATAGAAAGCATCACTATCCCTAGAAGTGTATTACATATCAATTACGCAGCTTTTTATGGTTGCCAGTTTCTTTCGGATATATATTACCAAGGGACTGAAAGCGATTGGAACAAAATTGAAGAATTTTTCTGTAATGCAACTGTTCATTTTTTTGCGGAACCATGTTTTAACATTATTCAAAATTTAAATAGAGCTGAAATTACAAATATATCAGAATATACACAAAATGCCATGATTATAATAGCAAAATATAATAATGCTAAATTAAAAAATATAGAATTTTCATTTTGCACATTTGCGCCGGATGAAAAAAAGACTTATAATATTGATAACAACGAAAAATACAGAGTATTTGTATGGGATAGCCTTCAAGGTATGCGACCGTTGAATAAATAGTTTTGGGAGTATAGGTTTTATGCTGTTAGTTTTGTCCTAAATGCCCACGAAACAGACACGAAAAAAGGTAGTGATTTTAAATAATCGCTACCTTTTAAATTTACTGTCATATGAGTGTTTCCCCTATGGAAGCGTTTTTTTTGTTGCTCAGATTGTATCGTCGCCGCTGTGAGCCTCGAGATATTCCTCAAAGTTCTTATATTCAGCCTTGTGCTGCTGCGGCTTGAAGTCTGCCTTATAGGTGAGCGTTTCCGAGGTGTCAGCCTTGTCATACGTTGTTGTATAACCCTCGCCTGTCTTTTGCGCTACCGGTCTTTCCTCGCGCGGCTTGCGTGAACGGTTGTTTCTCTTTTTGTAACCGTCCTTCTTGTAAGGCTTTGCGTTCTTAGGTGCGATAACTACCTTTCTGTACGGCTCCTGGCCAACCGAGAAGGTTGTTACGTCCGGATTATCCTGAAGATTTGAATGAATTATACGTCTCTCATACGGGTTCATCGGCTCTAAGGTGAACTTTTTGCCTGTTCTTGCCACTTTGCCTGCAAGACGGTTTGAGAGCGCCAGAAGCGCGTCTGTACGCTTCTCGCGGTAGTTTTCAGTATCGATTGAAACCTTGATATAATCCTCGCTGCGCTGATTTACAACGAGTGAAGTGAGGTACTGCAGGCTGTCAAGCGTGTCACCTCGCTTACCTATTACAATACCCATATTGTCGCCGTCAAGGTTAATGTTTACCGTATCGCCGTCAAAGGACGCGCTTACGGCAACGTCCAAATTCATTGCTGCGAATATATCTTCAAGGAACTTCTTTGCATCCATATCGGGAGTTCCTAAAGATTCACGTGTCGGCTTTGAACGCTTCGGCTCTCTCTTTTTGGGAGCAGCCTGTTTCGGTGCGGGAGCAATTTCAGCCTCCTCAGCCTCTTCAACCTCTTCGGGAGCGTTTAAGAGTGTTACTCTTACGCGCGCGTCACGCGCGCCTATTCCCAAAAAGCCCTTTGAGCCTTCATCCAACACCTCAATATCTACTTCCTCACGTTCTGCGCCAAGCTCTTCTAAAGCAAGCGTTATTGCTTCTTCCTTACTTTTTGCGCTTTTTTCCGTGAAGGATTTTCTTTTTTGGAATGATGACATCTGCATTATCCCCCTTCTTCTCTAAATAATAGTTGATAGACAACTGCTGTACTATCTGTATAAGTGAGCTTATAATCCAGTAAAGTCCGAGACCGGCGGGCAGGATAATCGTAAAGAAGCCTGTCATAGCCGGCATCATTATATTCATTGTCTTAGACATCTGGTTAGCCTGTGAGTTTACGTTTTTGTTCTGGCCTGACTGCGCCTGTGTAAGCTTCATAGACACGAGTGACGAAACAACCGCCAACACCGGGATTATGAAGATTATAAGGTTCATCCAAGCGCCGCCGGACATAGCGTGCTGGAACGCGTCGCTCGGAATTGTGGATAAATCAAGTCCGAGAAAGTTGAAGTTGATAACCCACGGATGCACATTGCCGGTTACGCCTTCAAGCGTTGTGCCGTTTGTGCCTGCATAAGCCGCCCACTTTGAAATCATAATCTGGTTCTGGTTCCATACGTTGAGAGCGTTTTCCGAGATATTAGTTATGTTTCCCACAAGGTTCTGGGATATACTCTGTGCCGCATCGTAAAGGTGGCAAATTTCGTTATATGCGTTCTCCCACGCAACGCCAAGCATATACTGCAAAGGCTTCTGGATAACCTGATAGAGACCTATAAGTATCGGAAACTGCAGAAGCATAGGCAGACATCCGCCCATCATACTTACATTGTTCTCCTTATAGACCTTCATCATTTCCTGCTGGAGCTTCTGCTGGTCGTTTTTATACTTTTCCTGAAGCTCGGCAATATAAGGCTGAATTTTCTGCTGCTTACGCATCGCCTTCTGCGAGCGGAAGTTAAGCGGCATCAAAATTAACTTAATCACGATGGTGAAAAGAATTATGGCAAGACCGTAGTTCTGGACAAAATCAAAAATAAACTTGATGATATAGCCCATCGGTCTGGTAATAAGAAACTCAAACATCGTCTGTTTTTTCCTTTCCGTCCTTCCCTTCCTTTTTGGGCGGTACGGGGTCGTAGCCTCCCTTATGGAACGGATGACATTTTAAAAGCCGCCTTGCGGCAAGGTATGTTCCCTTTGCCGCACCGTGAATTTCTATTGCTTCTAAGGCATATTTTGAGCAGGTCGGATAAAATCGGCAGCAAGACCCGCCCTTGTACGGTGATATGTGGTGTCTGTAAAATTCTATGGATTTTATTAGAGCCTTTTTCATTGCTTTACACCAAGCTTGTGCATTGAAAAGCTTATATCCTTCTTAATCTGTTCAAAAGTTTTTCCGACAGCGCGGCCCCTGGCCACAATGATAAAGTCATAGCCCTTCTCAATATCGCCCTCCATAAGGCGGTAGCTCTCGCGCATAAGCCGCTTTAAACGGTTACGTACAACCGCTTTGCCCGTAGACTTGCTTACCGTAAGTCCAAGGCGGTTAAACGCGTATCGGTTTTTCCTGGCGTACACAACAGTGTAGCCGCCGACAGCGCTATCACCCCTATAGGCGCGGCGAAAATCGCGGTTTAGCTTTAAGCTTTGAGTGTTTTTCATCTTTAACACTCTCCTTTTAAGAAAAAAAAGCAGTCAGTAATCTTAACTTACTTCCTGCTAAAGTCCTCTATATTCGTCAGAATTATGCAGATAACTTCTTTCTGCCTCTCAGTCTTCTTCTCGCAAGAATTTTTCTTCCCGACTTAGTGGACATTCTCTTTCTGAAGCCGTGTTCCTTTGAACGCTGACGCTTTTTCGGCTGATATGTCATTTTCATTATTAAAGCACCTCCCCTGCTTTCTCCTGCCCCATTCAGCAGGCTTAATAAACTAATTTTAATTATACAAAATTAGACACCTCACCTATTATATAGGTTTTATCCGCAATTGTCAAGCATTTTATCCATTTTTTATAATAGAATTGACTGTAGCGGTAATTTATGATATACTTAATAGACAATATAACCGAAAGGAGAATATAAAATGAAAAAATTAACAAGTGTTATGGCTTTGCTTTTGGCAATGCTTATGCTTGCATCCTGCGGAAGATCCGCAGCGCCGCAGACAAAGCCTGAGGACGAGGTGAAAGCAACCGTGTCAAGCTATATGAGCGCTGTTCTCAAGTTTGACTTGGATGAGGCAAGCAAATTTGCTGTGGATGACGGCTCTCTCAATCAGTTTACGGATAAGGTCGGTGTCAGCAAAATTACCGAAATGCTGAGAGATTCATCAGGCAGCTTCCTGCCGGAGGACAAGGTTGTAGACTACATTGGCGTTATGGCAAAGAAGCTTTTATCAACAGTGTCATACGAGATTAAGGATGTAAAGGTGAACGGCAACAGTGCAGATGCTTCTGTTACGGTTACATATCCTGATTATGATTCCATCAGCACGTCCGGTGCAGATGTTGATATGACAGCTATGATGAAAGAGGTATTCGGCTTCGACTTTTCCGACACGGCTGCGTTTATGCAAAAGTATGCCGAAAAGAAGCAGATGTCAGCCGACGAGCTTATCGCAAAATTCTCAAACAGCGATCAGACAGCTTTGATGAACGACCTTTTTGCAACCTTTGAGACTGAATTTAAGACTATGTTTGAAAAGATGTCCGATAAAATGATTGAGCTTACCAACAACAAATCCAAATCGGCTGATGTAACCGTTAAATTGGAAAAAGACAAGAACAATGCTTGGAAAGTCGTAGATCTGAAGTGATATTATTCATCTTAAATATCGGAAAACCGCTTATACTTCAGGTATAAGCGGTTTTTTACTGCTATTTTTTTATTTTTATTATGTACTCTGTTCCCCAGTCAAACGCGTTTTCCTGCATATCTGCCTCAATGCCGCTTTTCTTCATTATATCTACCGCCTTTGTGACGGTGTTTTTGAATACCTTTACGTCATTTGCCTTTGTTACGCGGATTTCATTTATAGGGCGCGCTCTCTTTTTTGCCGCGGCGTTCATATCGCGCACAAGCTTCTCCGTCTGCGCCGCGCCCAAATTTTCGCGGCATATCGTTTTAACCGCTTCAATCTGCGTCTTTTCATCCGACAACAGCAACAGCGCTCTTGCGTGGCGTTCCGTGAGGTCATAGTCGCGCACAAGTTTTCTCACAAGCGGCGACAGCTTCAAAAGACGCATTTTGTTTGCAACTGATGATTGACTTTTCCCGACCTTTTCGGCAAGTTCGGTTTGCGTCATTCCCTGCCTTTTTATCAGACTTTTGTAGCTTTCCGCCACTTCAAAAAAGGATAAATCCTCGCGCTGCAGGTTTTCCAAAAGCGCAAGTATGGCCGATTTATCACTGTCGGCGTCTATTATTATGGCGGGTATTTCGTCAAGTCCCGCCATCATCGCGGCACGGTATCGTCGTTCACCGGCTACAAGCTCGTAGCTGCCGCGTGTGCGGCGGACAGTGATAGGCTGTATCACGCCGTATTCGGCTATCGAATTTCTAAGCTCTGTCATAGCCTTTTCATCGAAATATCTCCGAGGTTGGTTGGGGTTCGGTTCAATTTCTTCAAGCGGTAATAATGTGGCGCGCGGTTTATCATTATCAGTTTTTTTCAGTAATCTTATCATAGCGGTACTCCTATCGGCGCCGTAGGCGCAACATTACGCCGTGACGACAGGCGCGTCTCGGCGTTCAAGATTAAAAAAGTTTCCATACTTGGGAACTTTTTTAATTTCTCTGTTCTGATTTTTGGCCGAAAACCTGTTTTCGGCCGGCGTGCGGACGCGCACGCCTAAAAAAAAGAAGAGTAAGCGGCGATAATGCGCGTCCTGATGAAAACACAATGATGTAATGCATTATCGCCATTTACCCTCGGTGGTGGAAGGTGTAAGACAATTTTGGGGGTAGACAGGGCCTTGGGGAAACCCTGTTTGAAATGTACCGTTTTGATACTTGTCTGTCTTACAGTTATTATTATAGCACTTTTTTTTGTTTGTGCAAGCGTTATCGTGTGCCACAAACAGACACGATTTGACGTTGTTTTTTTATTTCGATAAATTATAAGGAGTTCCGATAGGGGTTTTTGTCGCAATACCCGGTTTCCTTGGATATTTTAGGGGAGTTTGTCCCACTTTTTTTATGATAATTATTTTGTGCTTAAATTGCGTGAACGGTATTTCCGCTTCAAATACGTCCTCAACCTTGCCGCCTAAAACCGTAATCGCCCTTTTCGCGTTTTTCAGTTCCTCGTCCGCAAGCGGGCCTTTAAGCGCGAGGAAATATCCGCCCTGCTTTAAAAAGGGCAGGCACCATTCCGAAAGAACCGTCAGGTTCGCAACCGCGCGCGATACAACTGTGTCAAACCGGCCTCTGTAAGCCCTGTCACGTCCGCCGTCCTCCGCGCGCGCGTGGACATAATCTATGCCGTCAAGATGCAGCTCGTCACCGACAGCCTTTAAAAAGTTTATCCTCTTATTAAGGCTGTCAAGAAGCGTCAGGTTTATTTCCGGCTTGGCAATCTTTAAAACCAACCCCGGAAAACCCGCGCCTGTTCCGACATCTATTACATTTCCCTTGGCCAAACCGGTCTTTAGCGCGGTTATGCTGTCAAGAAAATGCTTGGTTGCTATTCCCTCATCATCCGTTATCGCGGTGAGGTTTATTTTTT
>JAFQYK010000078.1 GCA_017406485.1 Clostridia bacterium | reverse complement strand
TTTTTATAAAAATCCAAGAAATAATTAGGCAACCTATTGGCACTGCCCGTACCGTTTGCGGGTATGTGTACGGAAACAGATGTAAACGATTTTAAGATGAGGAACAAGAGAACAAGTTTTTACGGGTTTGCTTTTTTGAAAAATTCGCAGGGCTGAGACGGCAGTCCGGACACAGTGACGGCTGTGTATAAATCACACATGTATCACCGTCAGGGTACATTTTAGCATCGGCATATCGCACCTGAGTTTAGCAGGTTGATGCTGCCGCAGGGGTAACCCAAACGCAATCGCGGCAATATTACTAACCGGGCTATGAGCCTTATACAAAATGGAGACAGAGACGAAATGCGCTTGCAGGGATAGCATTTATGCGGTTTTCGGTCAGTTCATATAGGGAAACAGAGGGGTAACGGAGGGTTGTTACCTCTTAGGCGTCGTGTGCCGGTTCTGAGGAAAGGATCGAAAATGTTAAATCAATATAAAAATTTAGAGGTACAATTCAATAAGCTGTTCCGTCATCTTAAAATCGGTAGCTTCAAAACAAGGGAGCGCTATGGCAAGGCGTTCAAGAGATTTATGGTATTTGTAGCGAAGGAGTACCATTTACAAAAGCTCGCCAACATTGCACCCAAGCATATATTCGCGTATTTGGAATATATGCAAAACAAAGGGCTATCAGAGTCAACAATTAAAACCGAGCTTGCAGCTATACGTTTCTTCCATGACAGTATGCCGTATACGAGATATGAGTTGCCAACAAATGACGAACTTGAATTAAAGCGTCGTACCTTCGGCGGGGTTGATCGTACTTGGACAGGTAAAGAATTCAACCTCATGGTAGCCACGGCTATTGAAACGGGTCACAGCGATTATACCGCAATCTTAGCTTTGGCGAGATATGCAGGCTTGCGTTTGGAGGAATGCTTCCGTATTGATACGAATGACGCGCGGAAGGCATTAGAAACAGGTAAATTATTCGTCAAGGGCAAGGGCGGTCTTACACGATATGTGCCTATCAATGCCTCAATCCGAGTATCACTCGAAAATGTATACAAAACCACTCCGACAGGTCAAAAGCTATTTGTGAAGCCCGAGGACAAGACACACCTTGCAATGAAACGGCTGCAATGCTTTATTGCGTACCATCGTAAAGAGTTTACGGATAATCGTATAACCTTTCACGGACTTCGTCATACATTCGCCCATGAACAGTATGAGAGGTACATAAATCAAGGTTTTTCCGACTATACTGCCCGTAAGAAGGTATCGGAATTGCTTGGTCACCACCGCGATGATGTGACGCGGATTTACTTGGCGGAATAAAGGGCGATGGGATTATGCTAAACAAATATGATGATGTACTTTCGGTTGATGATGTGTGCGAAATATTGCACTTTGGGCGCAACAAAGTCTATGAGATGCTGCAAAACGGCGACATACCGAATATGAAAATCCGCCGCCGTTACATCATTCCGAAACAGGGACTAATAAATTTTTTGAAGTATATCGAAAAAAACAGTGATTGAAAATAGGTTTATTTAATGGTAAAATAAAGGTGCTTCCTAATCATTAAATAAACTCAAAGGGGGTTTATCTAATGAAATCGTATTTAAGAATAAAGGAAAACTCGGGCTTTTACCGCTGCGCATTGACCTGGTACGAAGGCGGTAAGCTTAGGAGAAAGGAGATTTCAACAGGCATTCCCATTAAGGGAAACAATAAAAGAAAAGCAGAACAGCGTTGTGAGGAAATACGGCAAGAATATGAGCAGAAGTATGATGGCTTAAACCTTTCATCATGCAGAGCAAATGAGGTCACTTTTGACGAATATATGGAGTCGTGGCTTGAAACGGAAAAGCGGTTTATCAGAGAAACGACATATTACGGCTACAAAAAGGTCGTAACAAGGCATATTGTTCCGTATTTCAAGGATAAAAAGATTTTGCTGATAGACTTGTCGCCAATGCATTTGCAGGAGTATTACAATTTTAAGCTTGATAATGGGCTAAGTGCGGCAACTGTACGCAGACATCACGCAAATATCCATAAAGCTTTACAGGACGCATTAAGTCCAAATATCATCCCTTACAATCCTGCCGACAGGACAACTTTGCCGTCAGCGGAGAAATACCACGCAAATACATATAACGATCAGCAGATTTCAGAGCTGTTAAGAGTTTCAAAGGGAACGCCTTTGGAAAGCGCCGTAATACTGTGTATTTATTATGGTTTGCGCCGAGGTGAGGTTTGCGGACTGCGTTGGTCTGATGTAGACTTGACGAACCGTATTCTGCACATTACAAGTACAAGAACAACTGCAAATGGTGAAATATTCCAAAATGCCACTAAATCCAAAAGCAGCACTCGCGAACTGCCCATAAATGACACAATATTCAAGTATCTAACGGAATTAAAGGCAAAACAACAGGAAAATAAAGCATTTCTGGGCGAAAATTATGATTCTTCGGACTTTGTATGCTGCTGGGACGACGGTGAGCCTGTGAAGGTTACATATATTTCTCATATGTTCACAAAGCTTTTGGCGGACAATAATTTGCTGCACATCAGGCTGCACGATTTGCGTCACAGCTGTGCCACGAACCTACTGAAAAAGGGCGTCGATATTAAAATCATACAAGAATATTTAGGGCACTCAACAATAGCCACAACAGCAAACTTTTATCTTCATCCCGATATGGAGCAGAAAA
>JAFQYK010000077.1 GCA_017406485.1 Clostridia bacterium | reverse complement strand
GTTTCCTCCGCGTAGTCGGACTGCGGTATATCGTTTATAACGATATTTGCGCCGTAAGATGCGAGTTTTAACGCGATTGACTTACCTATGCCTCTGCCGGAGCCTGTGATAATTGCCGTTTTTCCTTTTAACATATATTTACCCTCCATTATGAATTTAATCCTTCAAGAGTTTTTTCAAGCGATGCCATATCCTCTACGTTGAATATCTTTACGTCCCTTGTGACCTTCTTTATAAAGCCCGAAAGCGCCTTGCCCGGTCCGACCTCAACGAACGTGTCTACACCGTCAGCAAGCATTTTGCGGATTGTTTCCTCCCATTTTACAGAGTTCGAAACCTGCTTTATAAGAAGCGGCTTTATGTCATCCTTGGTCGGTACATAGTCAGCCGTTACGTTTGTGATAACAGGAATTTGCATATCCTTGACTTCCACATTTTCAAGCTCCTTTGCAAGCTTTTCGCCCGCGCCTGTGAGCATTGAACAGTGGAACGGTGCGCTTACGTCCAATTTTAACGCTCTCTTTGCGCCCTTTTCCTTTGCCAATTCGCAGCACTTGTCAACAGCATTAGCCTCGCCCGATACAACGATCTGACCGGGGCAGTTGAAGTTCGCCGGTGAGCAAACGCCAAGTTTAGAAGCCTCTTCGCAGCACGCGATAACGTCCTCCGCGCTTAATGCTATTATAGCCGCCATTGCGCCGACGCCTACCGGAACCTCCTCCTGCATATACTTGCCGCGCTTTTTGACAAGTCTTACGCCGTCGGCAAATTCCATTGAACCTGACGCTATGTGCGCCGTATATTCACCAAGACTGAGTCCTGCTACTACGTCAGGCTTTATACCCTTTTCCTGCAAAACTCTAAGCGCCGCAACGCTCATTGTAACGATAGTCGGCTGTGTGTTCTCCGTTATCATCAGAGTTTCCTTGTCGCCGTTCCATATCATTTCCTTTATGTCAAAGCCCAAAGCCTCGCTTGCCTCGTCAAAGGTCTTGTCCGCAACGGGGAAGTTTTCAGCCAATTCCTTACCCATACCGACCGCCTGTGCGCCCTGTCCGGCAAATACAAATGCTAATTTACCCATTCTTTTTTCTCCTTATTTAAGTTTTGAGTTGATTTCTTCTATAACCGCTTCTGTGCCATTGAAGTAGCTTCTGATTATATCAGCCGCCGGTTCAATCTTTGTTACCATTGCCGCCGACTGACCTGCCATAAGCGAACCCATCTGCACGTCGCCCTCCTGAAATGCACGTCTTAAACCGCCGACACCAAGCTGCTCGATTTCCTCAAATGACGCGCCGTTCTTTTCAAGTCTGTCATATTCGCGCGTGAGCTTGTTTTTGAGCGCTCTTACGGGCGCGCCTGTCGTTCTGCCCGTTACGACCGCGTCACGATCCTTAGCCTTTACAACTGCCTGCTTATAATTCTCGTGCGCGATACACTCCTCGGCGCAGATAAAGCGTGTGCCGACCTGTATACCGTCAGCGCCCAAAGCAAATGCAGCAACCGCGCCGCGGCTGTCAGCTATACCGCCGGCAGCTACAACCGGAATTTCCACCGCGTCAATCACCTGCGGAACGAGTACCATTGTCGTAAGTTCGCCAATGTGACCGCCGGCTTCCGTACCCTCGGCTATGACAGCGTCAGCACCGTCCTTTTCCATTTTCTTAGCCATTGCAACGCTTGCGATAACAGGCATTATCTTTATGCCGGCTTCCTTAAGCGCAGCCATATATTTACCGGGATTTCCCGCGCCGGTTATTACGACCTCCGGCTTTTCCTCAATTACTACCTGCATTACCTCGTCAGCAAACGGTGACATAAGCATAACGTTTACACCGAAGGGCTTGTCTGTAAGTGTACGCGCCTTCTTAATCTGCTCGCGCACAACGTCTGCCGGTGCGCCGCCTGCGGCGATTATGCCGATACCGCCGCCGTTTGATACAGCCGCCGCAAGCTCCGCCGTTGCAACCCATGCCATACCGCCCTGGATTATAGGGTATTCAATTCCGAGAAGTTCACAAAGTCTTGTTTTCATATTAACAGTCCTTTCAAAATTTATCAGTCAAAACCATCTAGGAAAATGCTGTAAGCAGAGTGCTGCTTTGCAGCCGACGGTGCCGTACGCTTGTACTGCCCTCGGCAAAAAGTAGTGCTATGCTCTTCAGCATTTTTTCAGATTACCATTCAAGTAATGCTGCGCCCCATGTCAATCCGCCGCCGAAGCCTACGAGGATTATTTTGTCGCCATTTTTAACTCTGCCCTGCTCAACCGCCTGTGACAGCGAGGACGGTATGCACGAAGCCGAAGTATTACCGAATTTCTCAAGGTTTAAAAATACCTTGTCCTGCGTTATTCCCATTCGCTTTATTGCCGCGTCAACTATTCTGTAATTCGCCTGGTGCGGTATTACAAGCGCGATGTCGTCATACGTAAGACCGGCATTGTCAAGTACCTTCTGGCTCGCGTCAGCCATTGCCTTAACCGCAAACTTCATAACGGCCTGACCTGCCATCCATATCGTTTCCTTATTCTTGCTTACGCGCTTTTCAAGCTCTTCCTCGTCATCGCGATACGCAAGCTGCGTCAGAGCCAGCGCACCTGTTCCGTCAGCGCCGATTTCGGTTGTTATAATGCCTGTTTCCTCGCTTGCGCTGACTACCGCAGCACCGGCGGCATCACCGAACAGAATACAGGTCGACCTGTCCGCGTAATCGGTTGCTTTACTGAGGACATCCGCGCAGATAACAAGGATATTTTTATATGTACCGTTTTCTATAAACTGCTTCGCTATTGTAAGTCCTGTTATAAATCCGGTACAGGCAGAGTTGAAATCGAATGCCGCAGCATTTACCGCACCCAGATTTGCCTGCACAACGCACGCGCCGGCAGGTGTGAAATAGTCGGGAGTTACGGAACCGAGTATAATAAGGTCTAAATCCTCCGCTGTAATGCCCGCGTCCTTTATCGCTCTTTCAGCCGCCTTTGTCGCCATATCCGTTGTGTACTCGTCAGGCGCGGAAACGTGACGCTCCTTTATGCCTGTGCGGCGGGTTATCCACTCGTCATTCGTGTCAACTATACTTTCAAAATAGGCGTTATCAAGTACCTTTTCGGGTATATATCTTCCTACGCCTGTGATTTTCGCGTTAGCCATCTGCTTCGTCCTCCAATGTATCAATAGTATTCTTTATATCCTCTATTACGTTAGTTTCTACAAACTTTATCGCCTGCTTAATCGCGCTGTATACCGCCTTTGCGTCAGATGAGCCGTGACCTTTAATGACAGGCTTTTTCGTTCCCAATAGCGGCGCGCCGCCGTATTCGCGGTAGTCCATTGACTTGCGGAACGATTTTATTCCCTTCATCACAAGCAATGCACCCAATTTGCTTAAAAGTCCCGATGTAAAGATTTCCTTGATCTTTGAGCTTACAACGTGTCCCATACCTTCAACGGTTTTCAGTATCACGTTGCCGACAAAGCCGTCGCAGACCATTACGTCCGCGGTTCCCTCCATAACGTCGCGCCCTTCTATATTGCCGATAAAATTCACCGGCGCAGCCTTCAGAAGCGGGTGCGTTTCCTTTACGAGTTCAATACCCTTTTCCTCTTCCTCGCCGTTCGAGATAAGGCCGACGGTCGGGTTTTTAATTCCGAGTACATTTTTCATATACACGCTGCCCATCAGGGCAAACTGCAGAAGATTGCCCTTTTTGCTCCTTGTATTCGCGCCGGAGTCTATGAGCATTTTAGGTCCTTTTGCACTCGGCAGAAGCGATGCTATCGCCGGACGCATAATGCCCTTTATTCTTCCGACTATGAGGAGCGCTGCCGCCAAAAGCGCGCCTGTAGAGCCCATTGACAGAAGCGCGTCACCCTCGCCTCTTTTGAGCATCTGAGCCGCGACAACCACAGAAGCGTCACGCTTGCTTTTTACAGCTTTTACAGGTTCCTCGTGGTTTGAAATAACCTCCGTGGCGTGTACAATCTCTATCTTTGATTTGTCGTATTCATATTTATTAAGCTCCGCCTGCACCGCATCAAAATTGCCGACAAGCACCAATTGCGCATCAAGTGTTTTTGACGCCCGGGCCGCTGCCTCGACTGGCGCCCCGGGTGCGTTATCGCCACCCATTGCGTCTATAATAATCTTCATATATGCCTCCATTTGTGAGTCCTCAGATTGTCCGCAGACACACATATATTGAAATTATATAACATCAAATTATGAATAGCAATATCTATTTTTCAAATACGTCAATACTTGTAAATTTTGTAGAAATTATTATATAAAATATAGTAAATTTTACCCTATAAACACAAAATATGGTGTTAATATATAGTCAACTGACTAAATATCGACACCATATTGTTTTTTCCGCTTAATGCTCGTGGGCGTGTTCTTTTATATCCAAAGGCTCCTCACCGCGTCTTACTCTGTAGTCGTTTATTGCCGACTGTATCGCTTCCTCTGCAAGCACGGAACAGTGGATTTTTTCTTTGGGAAGTCCGTCAAGCGCCTCCATAACCGCTTTATTGGTAAGCTGCAAGGCTTCGTCAACCGTCTTGCCCTTTACCATTTCAGTAGCCATTGAGCTTGTCGCGATTGCCGCGCCGCAGCCGAAGGTCTTGAACTTAACGTCCTCGATAACGTTATTTTCAATCTTCATATACATCTTCATTATATCGCCGCACTTTGCGTTACCTACCTGTCCTACAGCGTTAGCGTCCTCGATTTCGCCGACGTTTCTCGGATTTGCAAAGTGTTCCATTACCTTTTCACTGTACATTTCAAAACACCCTTTCTGTTATTTCTCTACGCCCTCGTAAAGAGGCGACATATCTCTTAATCTCTGTATAATCGGAGGTAATACCTCAACAACATAGTCCACGTCCTCCTCGGTCGTGTCCTCGCCCACGCTTAAACGAAGCGAGCCGTGAGCAATCTCGTGTGGAAGTCCTATCGCCATTAAAACGTGTGACGGATCCAAAGAGCCTGACGCGCACGCGCTGCCCGACGAGGCCGCAACGCCCTTCATATCAAGCATCATAAGGATTGATTCGCCCTCGACATATTGGAACGAGAAGTTTACATTGTTGCACATTCTGCCCTCGTTTTCAGGGCCGTTTAATCGGGAATACGGAATGTTCTCCTTTATGCCCTTAATAAGACGGTCACGCATTTTTTTGCAGTGTTCAACGTTTTTATCAAGGTCTGTGACCGCAATTTCCAAAGCCTTGCTAAGTCCCGCTATGCCGGCGAGGTTTTCCGTTGCGGCGCGTCTGCCGCGCTCCTGTCCGCCGCCGTGGATCAGGTTGTCTATGCGTATGCCGTTTCTTATATACAGCATACCGACTCCCTTGGGGCCGTGGAACTTGTGCGCCGACAGCGAAAGCATATCAACGCCTAATTCCTTTACGTCTATCTTCATATGACCGATAGCCTGTACCGCGTCGGTATGGAAAATTACGCGGTGCTTTTTTGTTACCTCAGCGATTTCCTTTATCGGCTCGATTGTGCCTATCTCATTGTTTGCGGTCATAATCGTTACAAGAATTGTCTTGTCTGTAATCGCCGCTTCAACCTGCTCGGGCGTAACAAAGCCGTTTTCGTCAACGTCAAGATACGTTACGTCAAAGCCGTGCTTTTCAAGGTATTCGCAGGTGTTTAAAACAGCGTGGTGCTCAATCTTGGTCGTTATAATATGGTTGCCCTTTTTCTGATTTGCAAATGCAATACCCTTTATCGCCCAGTTATCAGCCTCGCAGCCGGAACCTGTGAAGTATATCTCGTTCACGTTCGGCGCGCCGATGTACTTTGCAACGTTTTCACGCATTTTATAAAGCGCCTGTTCAGCGTCGCGGCCTACCTTGTAGAACTTCGAGGACGCGTTGCCGTATATGTCTGTATAATAAGGCATCATAGCGTCAAGAACTTCTTTCTTTAAAGAAGTTGTCGCGTTGTTGTCCATATATACCGATTTCATCCTATCATCTCCTGTGTTTGATTGAACGATTGAATAACCGTTCATATATTCACTGTATATATTTTACTCCGCATTACCTACTTTGTCAATAGGGTTTTGAGATTTATTTTATACTGTTTTGGTGTAGTTTGGTTTATCCTCTCTTTACATTTTCCCATAAATGCGGTATACTATGTACAAGAGGTGAAAAAAATGGTAAGCGGTGTTATAGCCGAATTTAATATATTCCATAACGGTCACAAGTATCTTGTTGACGAGGCAAAGAAGCAGTCGGACGCGGTGGTTGCCGTTATGAGCGGCTCGTTTGTGCAGCGCGGAGATACTGCGATTGCAGATAAATGGTCACGCGCCAGGGCGGCGCTTATGTGCGGTGTGGATTTGGTTTTGGAGCTGCCTGTGTGTTACGCGCTTAATGCTGCGCCTGATTTTGCGGCGGGCGGTGTTAATACGCTCGCAAGCCTTGGCATAATTGATACGCTTGTATTCGGCAGCGAAAGCGGCGATATTGACGTTTTAAGCGAAGCCGCGCATAAGGCGGACGGTGATAATGAAACGGTAAAGCGGCTTATGGCGGACGGTATGAGTTACCCTGCCGCGCTTGGGAGGGCTTGCGGCGATATTTTTCAGGGTCCTAACAACATTCTCGCCGTTGAGTATATTCGCGCTATAAATAATTACGGCGCGGATATGAAACCCGTTACTATTAAGCGACAGGGTGTCGCGCACGATGATGACAATACTTCGGGCAAGTTTGCAAGCGCTTCAAAAATTCGCGAAATGATTTTTAATAACGAAGATATATCGCAATATATCCCCTACCCGCTGTCCGAAATCGGTTCGCAGCCGTATCTGCTCTCGCGGCTTGACAGCGCGTTTGCGGCAAAGCTGCGTACTATGAGCGCGGACGAGCTTGCATTGATAAGCGAGGTCAGCGAGGGGCTTGAAAACCGCATTCTGTCTGCGGCGCGGGAATGTGACACGTTTACAGGTATTGCAGAAGCCGTGAAAAGCAAGCGGTATACAATGAGCAAAATACGGCGTATACTTATTGCCGCGCTTTTGGGCTTTAACAAGGACATCTATTCGCACGAGCCCGAATATATACGTAGTCTCGGTATGAACAGGCGCGGCGCGGAGATTTTAAAAAAGGCAAAAAAGAATTGCTCTGTGCCGGTTATTACAAAGGCGGCTGATTATAGAGAAACAAGCAAAATGTTTGAGCTGGATTTGCGGGCTACGGATATTGCCGCGCTGTGCAGCCCGGATGTAAATATGAGAAAGGGCGGCTTGGATTTTAAGAGCTCGCCGGTAATATGGGAGGTGTAAAATATGAAAAGAATACTTGCGGTTCTGTCGGTTCTTATTTTGTCGCTGCTGCTCGTTGCAGGCTGCTCGGGCGGAGCCAACAGCAATCAGCCTTCCGGCAACAACGCCGGAACTGAAAGCAGCTACACCGTAGGCCGGAACGATATTTCAAAAGAGGCTCTCACAAAGGCGGAGAGCGAAGTTACCAAGGACGGCGTTTACGTTACGCCGGCTCACGTTGCGGCGTATCTGCACAAATTCAACAAGCTGCCGTCAAACTTCATCACAAAAAAAGAGGCTCAGAAGCTCGGCTGGAAGAACGGCAAACAAACCGTTTCGGACGCGGCGCCGGGTAAAAGCATAGGCGGCGACTACTACGGCAACTACGAACAGAAGCTACCCGAGGGGCGGTATCACGAGTGCGATATAAACTACGAGGGCGGCAAGCGCGGAAGCGAGCGCATTGTCTATGACGAGGACGGCGATATTTACTATTCCGCCGACCACTACAACACATTTACGCAGCTTTACGGGGAGGATTGATTAAAATGAAAATGAGTTGGATAAAGAGAATTGACATAAACGCAAGGCATATAAAAACCGAGGACGATTTTCACGACGAGATTGAGGGCTTTGCGGATATTGACGGCTACGGACGAAACCTTGACGCGCTTTACGATGTTCTGAGCGAGTCCAATGATTTGATTGTGATTGAAAATGCGGATTATCTCCAGAAAAATCTCGGTGAACGCGGTGAAATGGTTTTGAGGGTTATTTCCGACGCCGCCGAAAATAACGATATGCTGACGGTTGTTTTAAAGTGAATTTATTGTACAAAAAACACGCGTTATCCAAACGGATTTCGCGTGTTTTTTTATCAGTCCATCGCGCCCTTGATTGCTTCAAGAAGCTCGTCATATGTTTCATAGGCGGGAAGATTTGGGTTGTCCTGCTTAATCTTATCTGTACTCTTAAAGAGAAATCCGGCCTTGCTTTCATTTATCATACCGAGGTCGTTGTAGCTGTCGCCGCTTGCGATTGTTTCATAACCCATAGACTGCAGCGCCTTAACCGTTGTGACCTTTGAATTCTTTACGCGCATTTTAAAGCCCGTTATTTCACCGTCAGGCGCTACCGTGAGGCTGTTGCAGAAGATAGTCGGCCAGCCGAGCTTCTTCATAAGCGGTGTTGCAAACTGTTCAAACGTGTCGCTTATAATAACCACCTGCGTTATTGAACGAAGTTTATCCAAAAACTCTTTCGCGCCCGGAAGCGGGTCTATCTTCGCGATTGTTTCCTGGATTTCCTTAAGTCCCAGGCCGTGCTCCTTTAAAATTCTCAAACGATAGTTCATCAGCTTATCATAGTCCGGTTCATCACGCGTCGTTAGCTTCAGTTCAGGTATGCCGCTTGCCTCGGCAAACGCAATCCATATCTCCGGTACAAGTACGCCCTCAAGGTCTAAACAGGTTATATACATAATCATCTCTCCTTGTTTTTTATTCATGTGTTACTCACATTATAACGTTATTTAAAGCTATTGTCAATCTTATTTTTCAGTTCCTGTATAGACTCATCTGTTATAAGGGACTTTAGCTCGCCTTTTTTATCAGCGGTATCTGAAGCAAGTATTTTTTTTCGCTCTTTGGCAAGGTATGGGAGAATTGAGTTGTAAATGGCTATGTTATCGGATATTTCATCACGTATACGTTTGGCGAGATATGGGTATTTGCCGTTTGTGGACGCAGCTACCGTTATATCGCCTACGGTTTTGGACGCCGGAAGTATAAAGTCCGACACCTCCGCATCATCTACCGCGTATGCAAGAATTTTCATTTTGCGCGCGTCGGCTGTAATTTGGCGGTTTAATTCCTTGTCATTTGTTGCGGCGGTTACAACAAACGCGCCCTCTAAATCACGTCGCTCGTATTCCTTTTTGACGGTCGTGAAACCCTCAAACCCGTCCGCGAATTCAGGGCTGATAACAACTACATTTCCGCCGCACTCCCTTAGCTTATTTGCCTTCCTGAGCGCAACAGCGCCGCCGCCTATTACAACGCATTTCCTGCCGTCTATATTTAGCATTATCGGGTACATTTCATTCTCCAATCCATTCGGCAGCATTTACTGCGTAGTATGTAATAAGCATTTTCGCGCCGGCGCGTTTCATTGCCGTAAGGCTTTCCATCACAACCGATTTTTCATCTATCCAGCCGTTTTGGGCTGCCGCTTTTATCATTGAATATTCACCGCTGACGTGGTATATAGCAAGCGGCGCATTGAAGGTTTCGCTGACTGTTTTTGCAATGTCAAGATACGGCATACCGGGCTTCACCATAATTATGTCCGCGCCCTCTTCTATGTCAAGCTGTGTTTCGGTTATGGCCTCTTTTTTATTGCGAAAATCCATCTGATACGATTTCCTGTCGCCGAACTTGGGTGTACTGTCAGCCGCGTCACGGAACGGGCCGTAGAATGACGAGGAATATTTTACGCTGTATGCCATTATAAGTGTATTTTCGTAACCGTTTACGTCAAGCAATTCACGTATCGCGCCTATTCTTCCGTCCATCATATCGGACGGCGCAACTATGTCCGCGCCCGCTTTGGCGCACGACAGCGCGGCCTTGGCAAGAAGCGGAAGCGTTTTGTCGTTTACAACGCAATCCCCCTCTATAACACCGCAATGTCCGTGTGAGGTATATTCGCAAAGGCATATGTCGGCAATTACAATCAGGTCGGGGTACAGCTCCTTTGTAAGCCTTATCGCTCTTTGTACTATGCCGTTATCATTATACGCCTGTGAACCCGCCTCGTCCTTATCGCTCTCTTTTGGTATTCCGAAAAATAATACGGCATTCACACCCGATTTTACCACCTTATCAAGTGCATTCGGCAGATCCTTAAGAGAATAGCGGTATACCTCCGGCATTGACACAACCTCCTCTGTTTCGCCGTCTATGACGAACATTGGATATATTAGGTCGGTTTTATCTATACTTACCTCGTGTATAAGGTCGCGTATCTGTTTGCTTTGTCTTAATCTTCTCGGTCTTTTAATCATTTCTCTATATCCCCCAATATTGTTTCCGCTATGCATTCAGCATCGGATATTTTTGCGGTTTTGTATATTTCAATTCCGCATTCTTTAGCCGCCTTCGTTGTTGCAGCACCTATGGAAATAAATTTTGCGTTTGTTTTTCCGTCGGTCATTTCAGAGTATGCTTGTGCCGCGCTGCCCGATGAAAAGATTATATAGTCCATATCGGACGCAGTGACGTTCAACAGCTCCTTTTTGCCAAAATCCGGCTCGGTTTTGTATATGGGCAGCTTATCACAATCAATATTTGCATTGCCGTTTTCGGCGCATATAAGAAGCACATCTTTTGCGCCGCAGTTTTTAAGCTCTTTCGCAAGCTCACTGCTGTTTGGAATTTTAGGTATGATGTCGGCGTTTATTCCGTATTCTTTTAGTTTGCCGGCAGTCTTATTTCCTACAACGGCAAATTTTATGTTGGCTAAGCTGCGTATGTCCTGCCCGCTTTTAATCAAATATTTGAAGAACGCACTGACGCCGTTTGCGCTTGTAAAGGCTATGTGCGAAAATGCGGTTAAATCAGTTTCAAGGAATTTGTCATAGTTTATTTCAGTTATTTTTATAAGCGGTATTGCGGTTACAGCCACATCACCAAACGCCTTTTTTATGTTCTCGTTTATCTGTTTTGTTCCTGTTGTGAGAATTTTTTTACGCAGCGGCTTATACCACTCAGTTTGAAGTTCTACAACATCCCCTATGACTATTACCGCAGGAGGCTGCGCTCTTCCTGCAATATCGGGAAGCGTTTTCAGTGTCCCTGCTATGCATTGTTGTTTTACTGTCCCCGCATTTGATATGATTGCAGCTTTAGTGTCCCCATCCTTGCCGTTTCGGATAAGGTTTTCGGAAATTGTTTTCGCGTTTTTAAGTCCCATTAAAAATACAAGCGTACCCTTTAGCTTTGAAAGCGCGCAGTAGTCAACCGTTTCACCGTCTGCCATTTCGTGGCCCGTTATAACGTGGAATGAGGATGCAACGCCCCTATGCGTTACCGGTATTCCTGCATACTCTGCCGCGCCGTATGATGATGAAACGCCCGGCACAAGCTCGTAGGCTATGCCGTTTTCTTTAAGCGCGTTCACTTCCTCGCCGCCGCGGCCAAACACAAACGAATCGCCGCCCTTTAAACGCACTACCGTTTTATCCTTGCCGTATTTTACAAGCAGGCTGTTTATTTCCTCCTGAGGCATAGTGTGGTTTCCGGACTGCTTTCCGGCATATATTAAAAGGCAATCATCAGGCGCATAGCTTAAAAGCGACACATCAGCAAGGCGGTCATATATTATAGCCTCCGCCTTTTTTATACAGCTTATGCCTCTGAGCGTTATGAGGTCACTCTCGCCCATACCCGCTCCTACAAGATATACCATATCAATAAATCATCCTTTCACTTCGTTCAAGGATAAATATGTAGCGCAAAGCTACGCTTTCGCAATATTACTCCTTTGATTTTTCCGCCATGGTTTTGCCAAGTCTTATTGGGTCAGTATCAGTCATTTCAAGATAAACATTGTTTTCACCGTCAGAATAAAATGTACGCATTGTGATGTTTCCGTTATCGTACACCGCGGACGCGCCGCAGGGCGCGTGACAGCCGCCGCCTACACCGTGCAAAAACGCGCGTTCGGCTGTAAGCTCTGTGAATACGTTGGTGTCATTTATAGCGTCGGTATACTCTGTCATTTTACCCTTCACCGTTTCAATCGCGATTATGCCCTGACCTGCGGCGCATACAAAGTTATCGCCCAAGTCAGTAATTTTTATATCTTTTATATTTAGGCGGTCAATCGCTGCCTTTGCCATTATGACAGCATCAAATTCCCCGTTTTTGACCTTTTCAAGACGCGTTGCGATATTGCCGCGTATCGGTTTGAATTCAGCGTTCGGAAACAGCGTTTTTGCCTGTGCTTCCCTTCTTTGGCTGCCTGTGCCGATTATCTTTATATCGTCCGTATAGTGTACAAGCACATCACGTCTTTCACCTCTTACGGGCGCGGCGCTTATGGTAAGGTTTTTCGGTAAATCTGTCGGCATATCCTTTGCGCTGTGTACCGCCATATCAATCTCACCCGACAAAAGCGCGGCTTCAAGTTCCTTTATAAATACGCCCTTGCCGCCAAAGGACGAAAGCGACTTATTAAGCTCCCTGTCGCCCTTTGTGCTTATACCGACGATTTCAAAGGTGTCATCGGGAAATTTTCGTTTTAGAATTTCTATAACCGCTTCGGTCTGCTTCATTGCAAGCGGGCTTTTGCGAGTGCCTATTTTAATTACCATTTTTCTCCTCCGATATGCGTTTCCAATCCCAAAACTTCTTTTCGTACTCCGTCAGCATATCCTTTGCCTTTTCGACTTCCTCCTGCTTTATGCGCGTGTTGTTCTCAGCTATTTCGCGGAGGTCGTCAATATTTTTGTAAACGGTTAGCCTGTTTTCGCTTACCTCTATGTCGCGCGGAACAGCGAGATCGATAAATATGCGCTTCTTTTCCGTTTTAATACTTGCATTTATTTTATCTGCTGTAAGCGTTAAATGAGGCGAAAGCGTCGCGCTTATAACTGCGT
>JAFQYK010000076.1 GCA_017406485.1 Clostridia bacterium | reverse complement strand
TAGAAAAGTACGGTTATTGGGGACTGTTTTTGTTCGTTGCAATACCGCTGCCGGGAACGGGCGCGTGGACGGGCAGCCTTTTGGCGGTGCTGATGGGACTAAAGCCGAAAAAGTCCTTCCTGTTTATAACCCTCGGCGTTATGACTGCCGGACTTATAATGTCGCTTGTGTCATTTGGAGTTCTAAACAATATTATAAATATGTTCAAGTAAAAAAAATGCCGCAAAGCGGCATTTTTTGTATCTTTGTTATTCAGTTGCTTGATTAAACTGATATTCTGTTGATTCAGACAGCGGCATTATAAATCCGGCCCAAATAAATGTCTTGATTAAATCGCAGGTTGAATCTGTTTCAAATTTTGCCTGATTATTCTCGTCAACCTCGACAATCTCAAAACCTATAAATCCGCCGAATTCATTATACTTGGCTATAGATACCGTTACCGGCTTATCCTTGTCAATCGCTGCCTCTTTAACCTCTTCGGGAATGTAAATCGACATAGTCACTTCGTAATTTGTGATTTCCTCGCCTGTGTCCTCGTCTGTGAGAACCTCTTTCACCTCTGCCTCGACAGTCGGCTTCTCAACCGGCAGTGGCTCGTCAAATTCCGGAAACGCCTCTGGAGTCGATGCCGGTTCTTCCGTCGGCTTGGGAGCCTCGGGAACAGCTATGCTTATCAGCGTTACTTTATCGAGCGGTGCCTCGGCATACTCGACCGACAGACCATCGGAATTAACTCTCAAACCGTAAAAATACGTTTCCGATGCGTCGGGATCTCCGGAATACTTATAGATTTCCTTTACAGAGTAATCGCTCGGGTTAAATTCATAAATCGTATTAGGTGAGTTGAAAAAGATTCTTCCGTCGTAAAGTGCAAGCACGCTGGAATAATAGGGGAGAGACTCATCGTGTTGCTGTCTGTAATAACCGTTGTGCTGCCCGTGACCATACCACTTGTAATCTCTTGAAAGAACATATCTTTCGCGGAGGATTTGCTGCGTATTCTCAAATACTATCTCGCAAAGGTTGTTGTATGCGTCGAAGCAGAAGAATTTACCGTCTGTATAAACGGTAGGGCCGCTAATTGAATGAAGCGGCGGATATGAATACTGAGTGCTTGTTGAAACCTCAGAGTTCTTGCCGTCCCAGGTGGTTTCATTCCATCTGATATGGCAGGAACGCTCGGTTGATTTATACAGTGCAACAGGATTATTGCCGGAATATATGATGTTCCAGCCAGCCTCACCTGCAAATTCATACGGGTAACTGTATACGTAACCGGTTATGGATACGGTACCGTCACCGTTTGTGATTGTAACCGTATCATTGCTTACGTAGGTTATGTCGGGACTTTCTATTTCATACGCCGTGTTATTTTCAAGTCTGTATGCCTTGAGCGTTGTAACAG
Source organism: Clostridia bacterium (assembly GCA_017406485.1). Taxonomy (GTDB): domain Bacteria; phylum Bacillota; class Clostridia; order UBA1381; family UBA1381; genus Hominilimicola. The sequence continues at coordinate 2,206 of JAFQYK010000076.1, read as the reverse complement.
ACGGGTCAAGATCTTTAATTTCGTCATCGTTTACAAGGAAGTACTTGTGTGAAGCGGTAACAATGTTGCTGGAGATCGGATCGTCATACGTTACATCGACATTGTACCACTGACCGTCCAATTTTACCTTGTTCCAAACGTGGTGCAGCTCGTCTGTCGGAACTGCGATACATTCAATGCCAAGCTGTTTCATAGCGGTCATATAGAGATATGTGTAGCCCTGGCAAACGCCGGTTTTTTCCTCAACCATCTTATCAAGTGTACGGTTTCCGTCAACACCCTCTTCATCACTGTAAACCCTTGTATCATAGTCATAGTTTACGGTAATATAATCGTGAACGTACAGAGCTTTTTCCAAATCGCTCATACCCTCGCAGGCATTCGTAATATTGCTGATTTCCTCGTTAATAACTGCCTGCGCCTCTTTTATTGCGCTTGTGTTCGCGCTGCTGACGTTGGAGTATTCAGGCTTAAAAAAGATGTTCAGTGAAGTGATTGTGTGCTGCTCATCCATAATATAATCATAGCCGAACTTGTCTGCCAGATAGAATATTTCCGGGTGCTCAAACTGAAGGAGGCTGCCCATATAATTCGTGTATATCTCTTTAAAACGCTCCTCGGAGATACGGTATTCCTGGGGGATTTTTATAGATGGATTAAGTTCGGGTATCTTGGAAGCAAGATAACGGAGGAGTGTTGTTTCTGTTGCTGAAAGCGGTTCGGAGGTCGCAGCTAAAGAAAAGGTGTCTCCTGTTCTCGAGTCAAACGGATCTTTTATGACACCCTCGCCATATCCATATCGGGTATTTTCTGCAGCAAAAGCGGTATATGGAATAAGTAACGCGCTGACAATCAGTGTGCATACTAAAGATTTGAATTTTTGCATAGTAATCCCTCCTTTGCTAATATTAGTATACTATATTTTTTGTAAAATGTCAATAAAATTTAGAAATAACTTGACCAAAAATTGTTAAAATGTTAAAATAAAATGAGACTCTATTCAGAAAGTGAATGGTAAAATATGAATAAAATGAATAATATTCTTAAAAAAAGTTTATGTGATATGGCTTTAGAGTATGCTTTAGACGAAAACGGCGACGCAATGGGTATGCTGTTATGCCCGGAACAGGGAAAAAGTGAGCGCAAAAGACGCGCGCGTGTTATGCCGCTTGCCGAGGTGAAGGTAATAGGCGACCGTTACAGCGGCTCGTATCTCGGCGGCGAAAGTATGAAATACAGCGACACAACTTATTCCCTGAAGTATGACAGGCAGGACGTATCAGACGGTAAAATTATAACATATCAAAAATCCGGCAAGGGTTTGGAGGTAATCCATACCGTTACGCATAGGGAGAACAGGCATTATATTACGGTCAGCACAGAGCTTATCAATAATACCGGCGCTGATATAACGCTTGAAATGCTTTCCTCATTTGCGCTTTGCGGCATATCGCCGTACCTTGACGGCGCGGGTGATAATTGCTTGCTTCTTCACCGGGCGAGAGGCAAGTGGAGTATGGAGGGACGGTTTGTGACCGATACCCTGGAGGACTTATTATTAGAGGATAGCTGGACAATGGGGCATAGCAAGAGCGTTCGTTTCGGACAGGTCGGTTCAATGCCTGTCAAAAATTATTTTCCCTTTATAGCAGTCGAAGACACAAAAAACGGTATAGTCTGGGGAGCGCAGATGGGCTGCCCATCGTCGTGGCAGATGGAGATAACGCGCGCGGACGACGGCGTTTGTATTTCGGGTGGATTAGCCGACAGGGAGTTTGGTCATTGGATGAAAACTATAAAAAACGGCGAGCGCTTCAAAGGTCCCGAAGCGGTGATAACCGTATGCGAGGGCGATATTGATGATTTGTGCGCAAGGCTTCTTGAAGCACAGGAGGATGCGCTGAACGTTCCCGGAAGCGAAGAAAACCTGCCGGTTATCTTCAACGAATACTGCACCACCTGGGGTAACCCGTCGCACGATAATATCACAAACATACTTGACGCAATAGACGGAAAAGGAATAGATTATTTTGTGATAGACTGCGGCTGGTTTAAGGAGGACGGTGTGAGATGGGATATAAGTATGGGCGACTACCTTCCGTCAAAAACGCTGTTTCCGAATGGCATAGACGAAACAGTCAGGGTGATAAAAGCCCACAATATGCGCCCCGGAATATGGTTTGAGCCTGAAACCATTGGTGAGAAG
>JAFQYK010000075.1 GCA_017406485.1 Clostridia bacterium | reverse complement strand
TCGTGGGTGTGCTTTCCTTTTTGATTATCTTTCCGTTCTCATTTACAAGACCCACGGCAATATTTGTTCCGCCTAAATCTATTCCAAGATACATTTTAATCACCCGTCCTTTCCTATAAGATAATTTTCTCATATATCGCGTCGTTTGTCAATTAAGAAAAATACGCCCCTAAGGGCGTATTAAAAAAGTTTTTAATTAAAACGCATTTCCGCACTCGGGGCAGAACTTCGGCGCACCTGTGCCTTTATAGCCGCACTTGGGGCAAGTAAAGCCTTCGGGCTTCGGCTTACCGCAGTTTTGACAGAACTTTCCGCTGTTCTGCGTGCCGCACTCGCACGTCCAGCCCTGCGGCTGCGGCTTACCGCAGTTTGAACAGAACTTTCCGCTGTTTTCCGTGCCGCACTCGCACGTCCAGCCGCCTGCCGGCTTAGCCGCCTGCTGCTGACCCATTGCAAAGAGGTTCGCAGCCTGACCGCCCGCGGCGTTCTGCGCCATATTCATACCGAAGAAGCCGCCCATTGCGCCCATACCGCCCTCGTTCTTTGCAGCATCCTGCATAGCCTGAGCCTGTGCGCCTGTGAGGTGAGCCGCCGCCATATTCGGATCGCGGAGAGCAGCGTTGCGCTGAATTTCCTTGATCATCTTCTCGTCTTCCTCGGAAGCGTTTACGCTTGATACACCGAACGCAACAATCTCAATACCGCGTCTGTCGCGCCACTGTGCGCTTAAAATCTCATTAAGAGCCTGTGACATTTCCATTGTGTGACCGGGAAGCGCGCTGTAACGTATACCCATCTCGCTTATCTTCGCGAACGCCGGCTGCAATGCTGTCAGAAGCTCGGTTTTAAGCTGGCTGTCAATCTCGTCACGTTTGTATTCGGAGGAAACATTGCCGCATACGTTTGTGTAGAACAAAATCGGGTCTGTTAGCTTGTAGGAATACTCGCCGTGGCAGCGGATTGCAATATCCACGTCCAGACCGATGTTCCTGTCCACCACGCGGAACGGAACGGGGCTTGGCGTACCGTATTTGTTGCCCACTATTTCCTTTGTGTTGAAGTAGTAAACACGCTGATCCTTAGCCGTGTCACCGCCGAAGGTGAAACGCTTTCCAAGCTGTTCAAATGTCTTTTTGATGTTCTCTCCGAGATTGCCGTAGAAAAGGCTCGGCTCGGTTGACATATCATAGACATACTCGCCCGGCTCCGCGCAAATCTCAACAACCTTTCCCTGGTCAACAATAATCATACACTGACCGTCATTTATAGCGACGATTGAACCGTTTGAAATAATGTTCTCGTCGCCCTTTGTGTTGGAGCTTCTCTTGCTCGTTCTCTTTACACCCTTAACCGCAAGGGTATCGGCGTTCATTGATTCACAATAGAAATACTCTCTCCAAGAATCCGCAAGCACACCCGAAAGCGCGCCTACTCCTGCTTTTAAAAGTCCCATATGTATATCTCCTTCTCTTATTTATTTTCCGCTTCGCGGATAAAGTTCATTTTTAATAGCTGCCGCCTATGCCGCCGTGGCTCTGACCGCTTGACGAGGTATGAGTACTGCTGCTCTGCTTTACTCGCTTGGTACGCGTTATGTTGCTGTATACGAAAATATCTCTTGAAACGTCCACATTCATACTGCCCGGCTTCATATAGTCGTTCGCATAATCCTGGTATCTCGCGGTGTTCATCCGCTTGCCGCGCGCCTTTGTCGCAAACGCGGCTATCACAAACGGCGCGATTATAGCTATCGCCCACGCGATAACAGTACTCATTCCGCTTTTCTTGTTATACGGCTGTCCGTTACGCGCCATTTCAAGCATTTCACCGGCTGTTTCCGCATAGGCTACAAAAGCGTTGTAAAATTTGTTGTCCTCCATATACGGCAGGATTTCATCACGCAAATGTGCAAGTCCGCGGTCGGTAAACGCCGTTATGCCGTAGCCGTGGGTGGAAATATGATACTTTCTCGGATTTTTGCTGAGGTACAAAAGTATTCCGTCCTTACCGACGCCGAGGCCGTAGCCGTTGTAGTCAAATATATCGTCCGCCGCCTTTTCTGCGTCGGAATACTTCATATTCTCCTCTATTACAATCGCAACGTCAAAATTGTAGTCG
>JAFQYK010000074.1 GCA_017406485.1 Clostridia bacterium | reverse complement strand
TCATTTGGTGGAGCTGACGAGAATCGAACTCGTGTCCGAAAACAAGTCCACCCAAGCTTCTCCGAGTGCAGGTTATGGTTAAATCTCCCTGCGTTGCTGCTCCACAACCAAAGCCACAAAACAGGCAGTCCCTAAGCCGTGGAAAAGGTCGGGACACTCCTTAACTCACGTTCACCGCAATAAAATGATGCCAAGCTCTGCGCGGCGGTAAGCGCAGAGGTGACAACGCCGCAATTAGGCAGCGTAAGCTAATTCGTAATCGTTAGCGTTTATATTTAAGTTTGAGCTTTTAAAGTGGCGCTCACCACTACTCGCTGCTCGGGATTCATCATCCCCGTCGAAACCATTGCAGCCCCGAATTGATGTGTTTACAGTATAGCACAATTCTTCTCAAAAATCAATCGTTTTATACTATGAAAAATTTTTCAATTAAATCACAGTTTTGCGCCACAGTATTTATTTCTAAGCGATAAAATCCGTTTTGTGTTATCCAACGCTCTTTTGCTGTCGCAGCCGCCGGCAACAAAATAGTCGAATATCTCCGTCTCGCTGTATGCGCCGAACACGAGTGTAGCGCGGCAGAGATAGTACAGACCAACAGTGCTTACAAGTGTGTCGATTTCAGAATGTTTTAGTGTTCCTTCCGCGAGCATAAATGCCTTATCTTCAAACTTATCCATTATTTCGTATAAGTCTCCGATTTTTGTTATGCCGAGTTTCGGCAGCATAACAACATAGCTTTCAGGACTTGCACTGACAATTTGTGCACCGCTTATGCCTGCAATTCGTTCTACAAACGCGCTCATTCTCTTGCCGTAGGAAATTACCGCTTTAAGAGTTACAAGGTCAATCGTCATATCATCGGCAGTGCCGTTTAAAATATCGTTATGCGCTTTTTCCTCGTACTCGCTAACATACTTTCTTATATTGTCAAAGCACTCATCCGCTATTTCCAGAAGTCCGGCGACACGCGAAAACTCACGTCTCATCTTTGTCGGTATTGCAAATTCGGTTTTGTACCCCAAATCGTGCTCGATTTCAGCCCAGGCGTGCTGCAATATGGAACGCATTTGTATTTCAAACTTAACGCTCGAAAGCTCGTCTCTGTAACCCTTATCTTTTGGCAGTGAGCAGATAAAATGAAGCGAAATATATCCGAAACGCGTCGGGTCTATTGCCGCGCGCTTATCAATCGACCTGCTATAATCAACATCAAGCACCTTACCGAGTATTTCAGCCACAGCATTAACCTGCTCCGAAAAATAACATATGACGCGGAAGCCGACCATATCGGTAAACTCACTGAGGAACTTATATTTCGTACTCTTTCTGTCAAGCTTTTCAAGCGCGGAGTCCTTTTCCTTTATTCTATGTGCAATTTGGTGTATATGTATTCCGCTGCCAATAAGTGCGTTTGAAATCAATTCAAATGCAATCTGTTCAACCTCCTGATATACCGGCAACAGCTCGTCATATTCAGCTCCTCTGTCTATCATAAAATCACCCTTTCCGATTATGTCAAATAGTATATCACATATAATACGCAAAATCAAATTACACTTATATTTTATTCATATTGATTTTTGAATACGCGCTCCTATACTCGCGGCACGTCATATTTTCGTTCTTCTTAAATACGCGCATAAAATACCCGGCGTCCTCGTACCCGATTGCCGCGGCAATCGAGTGTATACTCTCATCTGAATAAACCAGAATATTCTTTGCAAGCTCCATTTTGCCGCTTTCAATATATTTGTTCACAGACACGCCCATATTCTCCATAAAAACGCGCGCAAGATACCGCTTGTTATAGCCGAGCGCGTCTGCCGTATCATCAAGCGAAATCGGCTCGGTTATATGCAGCCGTATCCAATCCGCCGCATTGTTCACCGTTTTATTCACTGACACCAGAGTGTTCTTCGCCTGAAACGACAGCTCACACACGAGCGCGTCTAAAAGAAACGAGCAGTACGCATTATCCACCGGTGTTGTGCGGGACACATCCATAAGCTGAGTACAGAGAATATTCGCCCGGGCTGCGTTTGTGAGCTTCATAAAAATATTCAGCCGTGTATCAGAGCCGCAGGGCTTATCATAGAGAAAATCATTGTTCAGGAAAAAATGTACCCAAAAATACACCACCTTACCGCCCGTATCAGCATCGCGGTAGCCCTGATGCCACATAAACGCCGGCAGAAGGATCATCTCATTTTGCCCGACCTTAAATTGCCGGTCCTCAATCGTGATATTCAGAATGCCGCGTTTAACGATAATCAAGACATACATATCAATATTTCTTTTCATATGTACAAAATCCGAAGCATTTAACTGACCGCAGAGAAGATACTTAAGGCTCTTTTTAAGGTCAATACTAATGAATTCCGGAACAGTTTTATTCATATATCCCACTCCTTAAAGGTGAACATTGTCCATATAATCTATTATATCATCCATTGAAAATAAGTCAACAG
>JAFQYK010000600.1 GCA_017406485.1 Clostridia bacterium | reverse complement strand
TATGCCGATATTGTTCACGACTATGTGCGCCAATTAGAAGCGAAAATCACAGAACTAGAGAATTTGGCACCGCTATTAGTAGACAAGCAGGACGCAAAGAAAGCTGAGAATGCGCAGTTTGTAAGCGAAAGAAACGAGTTTGAAGCAGCGAAGGAGCTTACGGCGCAGGGGCTTCCAGTTGTGTTCGCGCGATTTGTGGCAGACGGTGATAAGGAAAAGATGCTTGAAAATATCTCCGTGTTCAAGGCGGAGTATTTAAAGGCGATTGAGACAGGACATACCGACAACGATAATGAGGAAAAATAAATGATTTAACAGATGGGGCGGAACTAACTCCGCCCTTATCTTGCAAAAACAACAAACATTATATATAATAGAAGAAACGAGGTATTAAATGGAAAAGAGGTATAACATATTGGATTTAACAGCAATTATGAAATTCACGCTTGCAATTCAGAAATCGCAGGTTGAAATCGGGAAAATTTATCGTGAATTGAACAGCGAGACAGACGAAACGCTTGACTATTTACAGGAAAACAAAATAGAATACTTTGTACCGGCAGAGATAGCAGCCGAAACCTTCAAAGCATATGTGACAGCCGAAATGAAACGGTATCAGGCGATAGAAAGCAATGTTACGGCGGTATGGAAGGTTATTGAGGATATTTTGGAGAATGAGGACAGTGACGAGTTATGCGCCTTTGCGGATGCGGTTGAGTTTATGGCAAATGAAAACTTTAAACACCACAATGCTTTTATGGACGTAGCTACGGTATACAGAGAATTTATTGAGCAATCGCCGGATGGTGTACCGCGTGATGAAATGCTTGATATGCTGATGTCGCTTAATCGGCTGTCGGAAGGTAATTTGAGGCTGACTGTCGGTTGCTTCAAGAAGGTCAATAAGGCATATGATGATTTGACGGGAACAAAATAAAAATAGGCGGCATGATTAGCCGCCTTATATTTAACTCAATATGTACCAAAAGTAACCTATAAATGAATTGTATTAAAACAAGTATCAACAGCAATAAAACCACAGTAATTATACTATATTAAATTTAACGGTCGTTAGATTTGATATTATAGGAGGAATTAGATATGTGCAAAATATATGGTTATTGTCGTATCTCTACACGCAAACAAAGCATTGACCGTCAAATCAGGAATATACAAACTGTATATCCTAATGCGATTATAATAAAAGAGGTTTTTACCGGCACAAAATTTCAAGGACGTAAAGAACTGGACAAGGTGCTTGCAAAGGTAACAATAGGCGATATAATTATATTTGACAGTGTAAGCCGTATGAGCCGTAATGCTGATGAAGGTATTGCCTTGTACATGGATTTGTACGATAAAGGCGTAAACCTTGTATTTTTAAAAGAACCGCATATCAATACAGAAACCTATAAATCCGCATTGTCAAATGAGATACAGTTGACCGGTGGCGATGTTGATGATATTCTTATAGGTATAAACAGCTACTTGAAAAAGCTCGCGCGTAAACAAATACGGCTTGCTTTTGAGCAGTCCGAAAAAGAGGTTGAGGATTTACACCAAAGAACAAAAGAGGGTATGGAAACGGCAAGGCTGAATGGTAAGCAGATAGGCAATGTTAAGGGCGTGAAGCTGACAACAAAGAAATCCATAGCCTCAAAAAAGATTATAGAGGAACACGCTATTGACTTTGGGGGAACGCTTAAAGATGTTGATGTTATCAAGCTCACTGGCTTATCCCGTAATACCTATTATAAATATAAGAGAGAACTGATTACAGAAAAATGAAAGTGAGGAGATAAATATATGGGGACACTGGTGGAGGATTTAAAAGAAGTACAGAATATTGATGATTTTTACAAAGTAACGCATGAGCACGGTTATTACAGTAGGGCGGATATGTGCTACTGTTTCATATTGTTTTGGGATAGCATCTATAATAAAGAGGCTCTTTATGAAATATACAAGACAGTTCTGACGGACAATGAAAGCCGAGAATATTATAATCAGCTTATCAAGTCCGATATTGTAGATGAAATACGCAGATGCAACTGCGCCGACACGGTAGACAATGAGGAATTGAAAAACCTTGCAGACGAAAATGGTTATATAACAGTTTATCACGGGCATTGTAAGAAAACATTGCGCGGCTCCTACTCGTGGACTACTGACTATGAAACGGCTAAACGGTTCGGTTCTCGTAATGCGCTGTTTAGCCATAGCGAACAGTATTATGTTGTAACGGGCAAGGTAAAGCTAACGAACATAATAACTTACATAACCAACAGAAATGAGCGGGAAGTTCTTGTCAAGCCGTCTGATATAAAGGATAAGACCAAGGAATACTTTTCCGCCGCTGAACGTGTAGAAAGACCTGAATAAGTAGGTTCGGTAGAAATCGAAAAATCAAGGTTTTACCTATGCCTGTGGGTGTTTGAGGTGTTTTGTTCGGTCTTTTTTATGGTGAGTTCGAGAAAAATCAAGCAAACAAGCGGATTGACAAGATTTTAATTAATAGTATATTGGTAGGATATAAGGCAATTTTGGATGCTGAAAAGTCAAGAAATGGCTTAGTGGTGCGGATAAACCGAGCAACATGTCGAACACTTTAGCGTGTTAAAGTGCCAAGGTGGAATTGCTACATACATCTGATAAACCGCATTAAACCGCCATTTGTGAGATGTTTGTTATTTGGGGTGTTA
>JAFQYK010000599.1 GCA_017406485.1 Clostridia bacterium | reverse complement strand
TAAGGTGAACATCAAAAGCCGTCAGGCAATGTATGAGCGCAACGCGTCTATTGTAGCTATGGATGTCGGAAACGTTGAAATCGGCTATGCACCGGGCGACAGCGCGGAGAGCGTGACTGTTGATGTAAAGCTAAGCGAAGCCGGCGATAGTGGCAGTACGATTTCTTGGGAAAGCGACAACGAAGCCGTTGTTTACACCAACGGCCGCGTTACAAGGCCGGAGTACGATACAGATGTCACCTTGACCGCCTATATAATGAAGGGTAACGCGGTAGATACAAAGAAATTCACGATAACCGTAAAGGGTGTAAACTCAACTGCGCCTGATGCCGAAGCAGTACATAGCGTACTAAACGCGCTTGAAGTCGGCTACGCCACAGGTGACAGCGCAAAGAGCGTAACAAAAAATCTGTCACTTCCGACAGTCGGTACAAACGACACAACCATAACCTGGACAAGCACACAGCCCGCGGTAATCACACCGTACGGCGGAGTGGTACGACAGGCAAAGGACACAAATGTGACGTTAATAGCGGTAGTATCAAAGGGCGGCTATAGCGACCAGCGGACGTTTGACGTAACAGTAAAGGCGGCGGAACAGACGCCCGTCAACCCGACCAACGGCCAGCAGTCAGCCATCTCCGGCGGCGGAGGCGGCGGAGGCGGAGCCGCACCGAGCGCAACGACAGCGCCCGAAGCGACATTGGCGCCGACACCGACAGCAGAACCGACGGCGACAGAAAAGCCGGAAACAGGGGATAACACAAGCGGAAGTACAGACAAAAAGCGTTTCATTGATATAGACGACGTACCGTGGGCGCAGAACGCGATTAACACACTCGCCGATGACGGTGTTATCAGCGGTACGAGCGAGAACACATATTCGCCGCATAACAATATCAGGCGTGCGGACTTTGTAATGCTGCTCGTGAAGCTGTATAAGCTGGATAGTGAAATAACCGAAACATTTGAGGACGTAACTGAGGATAAATATTACTACAGCGACGTATCAAAAGCAAAATCGCTCGGTATAATATCGGGTATTGACGAAACACATTTCAGTCCCGAAAGCAGCATATCACGTCAGGATATGATGACAATGACATACCGCGCATTGCAAAAATTAAACAAGACAGAAGAAGTTGAAGAAGCTGATTTGACAACTTTTAAAGACTATACAAATATCTCCGGCTACGCGCTTGACGGCGTAAAATACCTTGTTTCAACAAACGTGGTACACGGAGATACAGACGGGAACTTAAACCCGAAGGCAAACACAACAAGAGCGGAAACGGCAGTGTTTCTGTTTGGCCTGGCAAGATAAGAGGTGAGGATTTATGGGTATCAGAAAATATGCTTTAGCGTTTGCGGTGCTGATTATGACAATGCTATTTGCGTTCTCCGCGCAGGCGGCGGACGAAACCAAGGCGTACTATCTGGTTGAGGGAACATACAACGAAACCGACAACACATACACGGTTGATGTCTACCTTGACACAGAGGTTTACCTTGCGGCCGGAACGTTTGGTATGGAATTTGACGCAAATATTCCGGTTACGTGGAATGACGGCACAAACGGCAATTCGGGATACCTGCAAATCGACACCGGGAACTTTGAGTATCTCGAAACAAGGCTGTTTAAGCAAAACAGAGATTACTTCAAAAACAACCACTATGTTGTGGTGCAGTGGGGCTTAAAAGGCGCCGGCATAAAGGCGGGAGAACCGTTTAAGGGGCGCATAAAGCTCGGCAGCTTCACAATCAATGATGTACATACAGACAGCGAGGGTAAGGTAATAGGCTGGAGCGACACACCGTTCAGGCTGCTCGACTGGAGCACAACTGACCTTGCCAAAACCGAAACATTTACCTACAAGGATGAAAATGACGGCTACGGCAAGTCGCTGAATGAGGAAATCTGGCGCAGCACAACGGAAGAGGAACGTGAAGAACTCGGCATAGCAGCCGTCCCGGGCTACTATCAGGGAAGCGAGTATGACGAGGAACAGTGGATAGATATTGGCTTTATATTCACATCTAACACCAAGAAAAAAATCACAATAACCGGCGTAATCAACGCCTACAACCCGAAAAACGATCCGATAATCTATGCTTACAAAACCGACACGGAAGTATTCGAGGGCGAAATCAAGGAGCGCATAATCTACCCCGACGGTCAAGTAAAGTACAAGTACGAAACCGAGGTAGATGACACAGGCGATTACACAATGATAATCCAAAAAAGCGTCCATCTGACCTACACGGAAGCGATAAATATTCCGTAC
>JAFQYK010000598.1 GCA_017406485.1 Clostridia bacterium | reverse complement strand
CCGATTATACCACATCACAGCGGAGAGTGTCAACTGCGGTTCAATGCCGGAATTTCAGCAATTCACTCGGTTCAATATCCAATACGGATGCGATATTGAAAAGCAGGTCAAGCGATATGGGACGGACGATGTTGGGCGCTTCAACCGCTCCCATATGCTGCCGGCTTATCCCGACCAGCTCCGCAAGCTGTTCCTGCGTAAGACCGGCGTGCTTGCGGTAGTAGGCTATGTTGTAGCCAAGCTCAATATAGTTTTGAGTGTTGTCAAAGGGTGTTTTTTTATTATCCATTTTTGTCACCTCATATATATTTTATGTGTTTCGTGACTGAATATAAATTAGATATGAAATAATACTTGATATTTTATACATATCATTGTATAATATATATGTTCTATTCTTAGGAGGTAAATATTATGAGTACAGAGCAAACAAATGTAAAAATAAACAACGAAATAAGAGACGAGGACAGGCTGGCGCTTTATGTTCTGCGGTCAGGACAAGGTGTGGTACACGGCGGTATCACAAGTAATATGACTTCGGAGATCCAGTTGTATGATGAATATGTAAAGTTTGGAATATTTCCCAAAAAATACAACAGGGTTCCGGAAATGAGATACGAAGATATAGCGTCCATTGAAATCAGCAAGAAGATAGCTGTCAGATACATAATATTCGCTATTCTCACTTGCATTACTGTAATTCTTCCGCTAATTTTTATATTCCTGTCAATCAACAGCAAAATCACAATACGTCAAAAGAATGGCGCATATACAGAGATTTTTTCGTATAACAAAAAAAATGGCGAGACCGTTGCCAGAGCTCTTGACAATATGGTAGTGTCAAAACGCGGGGTATCTGTACTCACAATCAAATAGAGGTGTAATCTTTATGTATAATAAACCACTACAAGTTCTACATATTCAAACGTTCACAACAGACTATGATTACAAAAGACGCGAGAGACGAGTAGCATTTAGGCAAGGCGAAAACAGAGAGGTGAGCGCGACTATCTATATACAACCGCCGGAAATAAATACTACTTCAAATATAAATTTTATTATAGCAGATAACGAAGGAAATACTGTAAAACAAGATCTTTTAGAGAATATTACCTTTGAAAAAAATCAAAGAAGTATCACACTGGATTTTAACATATCCGGTTATTCCAAAGGTATTTACCACATCAAGGTTTCCATAGGTAATGGCGCTTTCTCTACTGCCGTAATAATCATCGGACAGCCTGAGAGTTTTAAAGCAATCTTATCTGAAAACAATGCTGCGCTGTGTGCAAAAATCGCCCAGAGCTTGTGCAGCTATTACGAGCCTTGCAGCGATACCATATATCAATTTGGCGAAAATCAACCACCTGTCAAAAAAGAACAAAATATACGAAAACACATTGGAATACCACATAATATACCAATATACATTTTTGCAGATGCAACAATAACACACAGCGCCAAAAAAGGAATTGCTATCTGCCAAGACGGAATACACATTCATAATGGGGTGTTTTTAAACTGGTATCAGTTTATTATGACTGATATTCATATTTTAGGTCCCCTCAATATAGGGAATAAAGATGTGTATATTTATGGCGCAGAGGACATAACATTTGCCGATTTGCTTGGGTATATTCAGAGAGAGATAATTAACAGTATAAATTTACAAAACAATGTACGAAGCGTCGACAGAACGACTTAAATTATAAATTAACAAGGAGGTAAAGAAAATGGGATTATTTGGTAAAGCATCATTGTTCGGCAACTCAATGAAGAAGCGTGAGGAGCAAAGGCAGCAAAACGTTGCGGCAATGGCTCAGAGCGGTATTGTTAAATTTGCAAAAAACATCGGTGATCCGGTATATGAAAAGATAGCCCCGCTGGAGGGCGTTGACAATTTGTACACGAATTACCCTGCCGACACAAAAATTCAAAATCTGATAAATGACGCGGCGGTAAGGATTGTACAAGTTCCGGAGCACGCGCAGATATTAAGCAGCAGCATAGTATATTTCGCTATGCTTGAAAATTGGTTGGGGCAGTCTCCAAACTACACCATCGTCACTTCAAAAGGAATATTTTTAAGCGGTTTGCTAAGGAAGTTTATCCCCGTAGATAACATTAAAGAAATCAATTTGAGCAAGGATTGTATCGGAATAGACGAAAAGGAAGGAAGATATATTCCGCTTCCCGCAACTTACAGCAAAAAGATACGCTCCGCGCTCCCTGGCATATGCGAAACAATGAAAAAAATATATAATCAGGAAATGTAATTAAGGAGGAAATTATGATTGTCGGAATATTGTTTATAGTATATTCTATCGCAGGCTACTGGGCGGTAGGCAGAGTGATTTATGCAAACAAAGTAGTAATATATAGCGGAACTTATTTTTATGCAAAGAAAATTGTTTTAGGTCTATGTTTAGGCTGGATTTTAATACCGATTGCGATTATTAAAACGATTCTCGGAAGGTGAGGGAAATTTAACACCAGGTTCGGCGGCCGGGCAGGATTATACACGCTACAAAAATATGCCTTGTCTGTCCTCAACGACATTCAGGCGGGAATAAGATAAGCGGAGGTAAAGCAAATGAAAAAGAAAATAGGAATAATCACCATCATTTTATGCATTATTTTGTCATTATGCGCATGCGGCGGAAGCAACGGAATTGATCCGGATAAGGATCTCGCCAAAATGGAAATTGAAGCGGTAAAGGGCGGTACTCTACCCGGTTGGAGCAGCGAGGTTACGGTCGGAAAGGTTATGGAGGATTTTCTGACAAATCCAAAATGGGATTTTCATATAAATAACGAGGGCTGGTTTGTAAAATGCAGCGGCGGATGCAATTATCAAGGCAAGGATGTAGATATAACCTGTGTATTCAAAATAGTGGACGAAAAAAACTTTGAAACCTATCAGTTCCT
>JAFQYK010000597.1 GCA_017406485.1 Clostridia bacterium | reverse complement strand
TCATCTGCGTTGCATTCCATCGGTCAACACCGATTTCCTTGATATTGTATTTCTTGCCAAGCCCCTCTATAAATTTCTCAATAAAGGAGTAGTGTATGACATTTCCCTCAGTCACATTCAGATAACCCTGTTTCCTCCAAACGTCATACGGAACATGGTCGCGCCGTACCCTGAGTTCCAAAGTATCCTCCGGCAGCCAAAAGTACGGAAGGATGATGTATTTCTCATCATCGGTGCGCGGTGGGAATATCAATATAAACGCCGTTATATCCGAAGTTGACGAAAGGTCAAGACCGCCGTAACACTCCCGCCCCAAGAGCGAGTCCATATCAATCGCTGTATTTCCCTTGTCGTATATATGCTCCGGTATCCATGCAACCGCGCTGTTTACCCACGTGTTCATGCGTAATTGCCTGAACACATTTTCCTCTGCCGGGTTTTGAAGTGCCTCGTTATACGCCTCACGCATTCGCTCCACCTTTATAGTGTGTCCGAGCGAGGGATTTGCCTTGTACCAATTCCTCTCATCATGCCAATCCTCGTCCGGCTCTAAGCCGTAAACAACAGGATAGAAGGTGTGGTCAATTTTACGCCCCGTCAATATATCCTTCGCTTTCGTGTGAAGCTCGTAACAGATGGAATTCTTATCCGTTCCGGCTGTCGTGATGATAAAGAACAGAGGCTGTTCTCTCGCATCACCGGAGCCTTTAGTAAGGACATCATACAGTTTTCTGTTCGGCTGGGCATGAAGCTCATCGAAGACAAGACCGGATACATTCAGTCCGTGCTTTGTGCCTACCTCGGCAGAAAGCACCTGATAAAATCCGGCATTGGAGTAGTTCACGATGCGTTTCGTTGCCGTCATTATCTTTGAGCGTTTCATAAGTGCGGGAGACATACCCGCCATCTGATTCGCCACATCAAATACAATACTCGCCTGCTGACGATCCGCCGCCGCGCCGTACACCTCTGCCGATGGCTCTCCGTCAGCGTACAATAAATACAGCGCGATTGCAGCCGCGAGTTCTGACTTGCCGTTTTTCTTGCCTATTTCTACATAAGCGGTATGGAACTGACGGGTTCCGTCCTCCTTCACGATTCCGAATATGTCCCTCACAATCTGTTCCTGCCACGGCAATAACCAGAACCGCTTACCCGCCCATTTGCCTTTTGTGTGTCTTAGGTTTTCTATAAACATAACCGCGCGGTCTGCCTTCGCCTCATCATAATGCGAGGTCGGCAGCATAAACCGTGACGGTGTGTAGTCTTTTAGCTTTGGAATGTCTGCAGGACGTGTTTCAGCCATTACAAACCACCGCCTCCGAGCAGACTTTCCATCTCATCGCCGGCATCGCCCTGTGTGCTGTCCGCAACAATCCTTGACCGTGATGCCGGGGTAAGTCCGAATTGCTCAGAGAGCTTTGACATTTGTTTCAGATATTGCTGTGCGATGGAGACCTGCGGAACTTGCTGCCAATAGCCGCTCGGCGTTTTTACAATTGCGCCGTGTTTGGATATAAACTCCTCCGCATCTTTCCAACGAGCATACGCTTGACAGTATCCGGCAAAGGCGGCACGGTCAACCTCAGTAAGAATACCGAGTTGTTCCATCTGCTTTGCAAGTCTGCGCCATTCCTTTTTTGCCTCCCCTTCCAGCCACTTGGGACAGGAAGGAGCCTTTGATTTCGGTTTCGGTTCATTTGTATTTAAAGGTCGCTTTCCGGGATTACCCTCAACCAATTTTATCGCCGTAGGTTTCGGTTTTCTGCCCCTCTGTGCCAAGTCTACCACCTCCTTCGTGAAATTACTCGGCACAAAAAAACCGCCCCGTTTTGGGCGGTTTCTGCCGTTCTGTGTCCGTTTAGTTTATCTGAGCCGCAAAGTAATATCCGAATGCGTCTCTTGCAATTCCGAAGTTGCTCTGAACCCCGTTTTTCCTATCCTCTTTCATCGCAGCGTTTGCAAGGCTCTCTGCCGCCTTACGGCTTTCCTCGCGGTTAAGACCGCTGAATTTGTATTCGCCGTCCTTCTGCAAGCGTCTGATCGCGTCCTTTGTTACTATCTTTTTCATTTTCGTATCCTCCGTTTCGTTTATTTCAGCACTTTTGCTTCGCAAAAGCCAGCCTACGGCTGTCAGCACCATCTTGTGCTGTGCCAGTATGCACATATTACCGTCAAACGGAGTATTTATCAATACCATTAGTACACAATTATCCAAACGAATAATTGTGTACTTTACAGCTTAATTTTCAGTTTTAGTGAGGCTTTCATGTATGTCATACGCCGCTATGTAGCGCGTGTATAACTCCGGTTTAAGCGGTCCCATACCTCCGAAAAAACACTCCTTCATCCACTGCACCATACAACTAATCGCCTCATCGCGGCTGCAGCTCATTGTTTGGTCGTACATGGTGTTTTTGATTTCGGAATACAGCGGCGTTTTACGTATGTCCGGCCGTGAGTTCACGATCTGGCTGGCTATAAAGCCAATGTCCAATGCTCCGGCTCTTGCCGCCTTTGCCTCCATCACCTTGCGTTCATTTTCACGCTTTACCTCGGCTGCGTTGTACTCCTCTGCGGTTTCAGCAGAAAGTTCATCAATGGCTACCAAACCGAACTTCTTTGGCTCATCGT
>JAFQYK010000596.1 GCA_017406485.1 Clostridia bacterium | reverse complement strand
GTATCAGCATCGCAGTCAAAATTGAGCTTCACAACCGTACCCTGGTTTTGCGCTACATTATGCTCCTTTAGACGCATAAAATACACCCCTGCCGCAGTTACGCGAACCGAGTCGGAGGCGGCTCTGTAAACGCGCGTATAGCCGCGCGCGCCGTCGGTAACGATGACGTATGCCGAGCCGTCGAGCGTGTTGGCTGTAGCATATTCCCAAAGGTTACCGTCAGCGTCGGTATGTTGGGCGATAACGTTTTTGTTTACAAGAGAGTCAACCACGCTGCAAGTACTCGTATCACCATTCCAGAAAACCTCCTTGCCGCTTAGCTCGGATATTTTACGCATAGGCAGATACAGCGTGTCTTTATAGTTAATGCTCGACGGTGCGATGAAGCCGCCCTCCAGCTCCATCTCCTCGCCCCATACCATTCTGTCGACACCGTCAATATTTATACGCGCTGTGTTCATAAACGCGTCAATCATATCCGCCATTGCCGGAATTGCCGCAATTACTGACGCGGCAAGAAATCCTGCAACAAAATATTTTATGTTCTTCCTCATTGTTGCCTACCCCCATTAGCTTTAAATCAATACTTCTTTATACCTATATCGCTTCTGTGGAACTCGTCTTGGAAGTGTATCTTTTCCACACCTGCATAAGCGTTTTTAATCGCTTCGTCAAGGTCTTTTCCGACTGCGGTTACGCCTAAAACACGACCGCCCGAGGTGACGATTTTACCGTCCTTTATCGCTGTGCCCGCGTGGAACACGGTAAGGTCGCCTACATTGTCAAGACCTGTTATTTCATAGCCTTTTTTGTACGAAACCGGATAGCCGCCCGACGCCATTACAACGCATACCGCCGCGTTATCCTCCCATTCGATATTGATCTCGTCAAGGCGTTCGTCAATTACCGCCTCCATTATCTCAACCAAATCGGTCTTAAGACGCGGCAGTACAACCTGTGTTTCGGGGTCGCCGAAGCGGCAGTTGTATTCAATTACCTTGACGCCGTTTTGCGTCATCATAAGTCCGAAATACAGCACGCCCTTAAACGGTCTGCCCTCTGCGCTCATTGCCTTTATTGTGGGCAGGAATATATTTTCCATACATTCCTTCGCCTTTGCGTCGTCATATAAACGGCTCGGCGAGAACGTTCCCATACCGCCGGTGTTAAGTCCCTCGTCATTGTCATAGGCGCGCTTGTGATCCTGTGCGCTGACCATCGGCTTAACCGTTTTTCCGTCCGTGAACGCAAGTACGCTTACCTCGGGGCCTGTTAAAAATTCCTCGATTACAACGCGGCTGCCACTCTTGCCGAACTTGCCGCCGTCAATCATATCGCGGATTGCTTCCTCGGCTTCGGTGAGATTTTGCGCGATTATAACGCCCTTACCGAGCGCCAAACCGTCAGCCTTAATTACTGTCGGGAAAGAGTTTTGCGCCTTTACATACTCTATCGCCTTATCGCTGTCGGTGAATACCTCATAGCCGGCTGTCGGAATATTGTACTTTTTCATAAGTTCCTTTGAAAAAGCCTTGCTGCCCTCGATTATCGCCGCGTTTGCGCGCGGACCGAAGGCGCGTATTCCCGCCTTTTCCATAGCGTCAACCATACCCAGAACAAGTGGATCATCGGGCGCGACCATTACAAGGTCAATTTTTTCGTTTTTTGCAAACTCGACCATTTTGTCTATGTCAGTAGCGCCTATGTTCACGCACTCGGCTAATTCCGCAATACCGCCGTTACCGGGGGCGCAGTAGATTTTGTCAACCTTCGGTGACTTGGCTATCTTCCATACAATAGCGTGTTCGCGTCCGCCGCCGCCTACAACTAAAATCTTCATAGCTTTTCCTCCGTTTAGTTATTCTTATTAACAATTCTGCTCTTTGTTTCACCTGTGGCAAGGTCGATAAATCTTACAAACAGCGAAACCTTGTTGTCCTCGTTTAACGCGTTCCAAAGTCCGTCCGTGAATTCGTCTATATCATTAGGTATCTCAACCTTCTTAGGCTCACCCTCAAAGGAAGGTAAGGGATTGCCGTCACCCATATATGTATGAATAAAATGTCCCTCGCCTGCAAGCGGATTTGAATACGCAAAGGTGTAACGCTGGCAGGAATCGGGATTGCCGTCCGCGCTCTTTAGGATTGACATTGCGTAATTCATTTTGCCGTTATCCGCCTTAATGATACCTGATATTCTCGGTGTATAGTTTGGCGCATCGTCCTCAAACTCGCGCGTTCGCAAGGCTTGCTCAAACGTCTGCTGCTGGTTCATTAAATCATAAATCGTGTCGGTCTGGTCGCCGTTGGTTACGATTGTCTTGTTGCCAAGAACTCTGACCGGCGCGTAGATTATAAGGTGCGGATCGCTGAGCTTGCTTGGGTCATAAGCCTGTGTGCGTATACCGTCGCCGTCCTCTACAAATACACGGTTGCGGCTGTTTACGCTTCGTCCCATAATAAAGTACGCCGTCACAGCCGATTTGCCGTCCGCCGATTTGCCGATGACAATTCCTCGTCCGGGATACGGGTTTGATTTTAACTCATTATAGATATTTAGTAATTCCATAGTTATAAATCCTTTCTTAAATTTAAGGCTGAAAGAAAATTGCTCAGAGTGCCGCTTTGCAGCCGACGGTGCTGTGCTATTGCACCGCCCTCGGCAAAAAGTGGTGCTATGGGCGATTTTATTCAGCCGAACAAATCATTTCGACTGCTTGGGGAAGTATTATCCATTCCGCCTGTTCCATTACACGCTTTTGCAGTATTTCCGGTGTGTCGCCGTCATCTATGTACACGGCTTTTTGCAATAAAATCTTTCCGCCGTCGGTTATCTCATTTACCAAATGTGCCGTTGCGCCTGTTACCTTTACGCCGTACTTTAGCGCGGCTTCGTGTACGTGCAAGCCGTAAAAGCCGTCACCGCAGAAGGACGGGATAAGCGAGGGGTGAATGTTTACGATTTTATCCTTATAAGCGCTCAGGAAGTTCTCGCCGAGTATCGCCAAAAATCCGGCAAGCACAACAACCTCAACGCCCATAGACTTCATATAGTCGCGGAGCGCTATGTCAAACGCTTCCTTGCTACCGCACTCTTTGCGTGTTATAACTTTTGCGTCAATCCCCGCTTTCTTTGCGCGTTCGAGCGCGTACACGCCCTCCTTGTTCGACACAACAGTTACAATTTCGCCGTTCTTTAAAACGCTGCCTTGCGCGTCAATTAAAGCCTGCCAATTCGTACCGCCGCCCGAAACCAAAACTCCGATTTTTTTCATTACTTTATAACCTCGCCTGTGGCTTCATCCACAATTTCAACACTCTTTTCGCCCTCTT
>JAFQYK010000595.1 GCA_017406485.1 Clostridia bacterium | reverse complement strand
CTTATAAGGTATGAACACCATCGGTACATCCTCAATACGGCTGTACTTCTTGCCCTCTCCGACAAGCTCGTCCTTAAGTATCTGTATCTGCGCCGCGATTATTTCTTTGAGAGCCTCCTCGTAATTCATATTTGTCTGGAAGGAGCCGTCATGAACGCCGCGCATACCGAGCGTGTAGATATTGTCATACTGTCCGCTCGCCTTTACGCTGTCGCGCCAGTAATCGGTTAAAAATTCCTTGTTATAATAATAAGTGCCAACGCCGTTACCGTCAGAATCGTATGATTCATAGCTGCTCCAGTAATACGCAACCTTTGTTCCGGTTTCGTTCTCTATCTTCCTGTTAAGCGGCTTATCAGGATTTGCATTTATCCAGGCAGCCTGATACACATCAAGCTCGCCGAGATTATTGCGCAAGAGCGGTTCGGCGTGTGAGGAGCCTATTACAACGCCGTACTCATCGGCCTTTTCCGCCGCGTCCGGAACATTGTGGAACGCAGTTGAATACTGGTGCATTGCCGGCCAGAGTGTGTTCATTTTAAGGCGCAATATAAGCTCGTATATCTTTTCGTATTTCTTGCTGTTCATATTTGCGGCAAACTCGGAATTTGTCCACTGATTGAGGTTAAATTCATCATTCAGGAATATGCCGCGGTACTCAACGGACGGCTCGCCCTCGGTATAGCCGCTCTCGGGGAGATTTATGTAAAGGTTTTCCTTCTTTTCGGGTTCAACATCCGCCCAGAACTCCCACGGTGATACGCCCATTTTCTCGCAGAAATCATATATTCCATAAATTGTACCGCGTTTATCACTGCCGGCGATTACGACTGAGCCGTTTATGTTCTGTATGGTAAAGCTCTCGCGCTTACCTTCAAGCGCGGCTATATTTTCATTAGTTTCTGCGTACTTGTCTACAAGGCTGTCCGTACCAAGAGTGCCGATTACTAAAATGCTGCCTTCCGATTCAATGTCAAGCACTTCATTTGTTGCGGGCTTCATGTTATTATCCCATACAAATGCCTTCATACTGCCGTAAGCCGGTCTTTCGACTGCTTCGTCAAATTCAAAAATAGTGGTGTCACCGTTTTCGTCAGTATAGTTTGCCTTTGTTGCCTGTGCAACGGTATTCAATGAACCGTCAGCATTATATGCCGCAACATAGCATGTGCTGTCAGCAGGTACGAAATCATATGTGACAACACACATCGGGCCAAAAAGGTCATAGATAATTCCATGAGGAGGTAAGCCGCCCAAAAGAATATCATCATCTGCGCGCATGGTGCTTTGCTTTCCTGTAACAGCTTTAATATCATCCACAAGGTCGCCTATAGCGCGTACAACGCTTTTATCTTCCTTTGTGCCATACTGAATATGAAGTGATGTTTCATATCCGACTATTTTACGACCCTCTGTTGCCGAAACATAGTTATAATTTGAGTCAGGCTCTTGGGGGTTGGCAGGTTTTTCGGTTTCCGTAGGCTCACCGGGTTCATCCTCACTGTTTACCAACGCTTCAAGCTTTGCGGTAACAGCCGGAATATAGTAGGTTTCACAGCACAGCTTATTTGGATGTGAGCCGCTGCCTCCTATGATGTACTTTGCCATTTCATCGGCGTTTCTTGTATCAAGCACCGAGTCCTTAAACATATCAACAACGCTTACTCCCCACTCCCCGCACATCTCAACCGTCAAATCGTGCAATTGTGTTTGTATTTCAAAATCTCTTGCGCCGGATTTATGTATGGTCACAAATACAATTTTACTTTCGGGCCATTTCTGCTTCATTGTGTATAAAATTTCCTCAAATCCGCCGCAGAAGCTCGTATTGTCAAAGGCAGTCGCTGACGCTCCCTTCGGTGTGCCGTAGTTAATACCCTCATAAGCGTCATTGGTGTAGCCGTCAAACACAACAAAATCGGGAGCCTTATTCGGCGCGTTCTTTATCTGCGTCAGAATGTGGTTATCGCTTTTAATAATTGTCGCGCCGTTCTTTGCCATCATATTCAAATTAACAGCGTAATCATTCGATATGAGCTGCATAAACGACTCCTGCGGCGTGTTATGCCCGTACACAATACTGTCGCCGAAGGCGTAGAAGGACTTGTAGTTTATATCGCTTTCTACCTTTGCCACAGGAAGGGACGCGCTGCCGGTTATTTTTATACGTAGATTGTCAAAGCTGAGCGTACCGTTTGCACCGCCGGAACGCATATAGAACGAGCCTAAATTATCCTCATATGATGTACTGAAAATTGTTGTTTCATATTCAGATTCTTTTCCGCTGTCATTAGTCAGCTTTACATTGACTGCCTTTGAGCCGAAGTCAACATCAGCGTCAACATGCATCCACTCACCTATAAACTCAGCATCAGCCGCCGTTCCGTTTACCTTAAACGCGCCGTTTTGCAGCGACATATGAATAATATGACCCGCCGCGGTGTTCTT
>JAFQYK010000073.1 GCA_017406485.1 Clostridia bacterium | reverse complement strand
GGACGGCATAGGCGAAGGCTTCACGCGTGAGGATCATCAGGACCTTGCAAACCAGCTTTTCGCAGCATATTCAAAGGTTGAGGATGCAAAGAGTCTTGCCTCGGTAATAGGCGAGGACGAGCTAAGCGAGATGGATAAAAAGTATATCGCGTTCGGCAAGGCGTTTGACGAAAAGTTTTTGCGTCAGGCAAAGGACGAAAACAGAAGCATAGAGGAAACGCTTAACCTCGGCTGGGAGCTGCTCACAATGCTGCCGAAGAGCGAGCTTGACAGAGTTGACGTTAAGATTTTGGATAAATACTACAAGGGAGAAAAAGAGAATGGCTGAAAAGAAAACATTTGAGCAGTCCATATCGGAGCTTGAGGAAATCGTATCGCAGCTTGAAAACGGCGATGTCACATTAGACGAGTCGCTTTCGCTTTTTGAAAAGGGCATAAAGCTGAGTAAGGGCTGCCAGAAAATGCTTGACGAGGCGGAAAAGAAGGTTTCGGTTTTGATGACGGACGACAACGGTGAAATCACAAAGGAAGATTTCCCTGATTTAGAGGATTGATTATGAAGGAGCAGTTAAAGGAAAGGATTGCGCTTGTTGACAGCGTCTTGGACAAGTACCTTGCAATAAAGGACAATCCGCAGAAAACCATATACGAGGCAATGCGCTACAGCGTGTTCGCCGGCGGTAAAAGGCTGCGCCCTGTTCTTATGCTGTCGTTTTGCGAAATGTGCGGCGGTGACGTAAATGAAGCTCTGCCGTTTGCCTCGGCAATGGAGATGATACATACGTATTCTCTCATACACGACGACCTGCCGGCAATGGATAATGACGATTTGCGCCGCGGTATGCCGACAAGCCATATAAAGTACGGCGAAGCAACTGCGATTTTGGCGGGCGACGCGCTTTTAAACCGCGCATTCGAGGTTGTGTCGGCATATGACGGCAAATATCCCGAAAGAGCGTTAAAGGCAATAAATATACTCGCCCTGTCAAGCGGTACAGAGGGAATGATCGGCGGACAGGTTGTAGATATAGAGAGCGAGGGCAGGGGAATAACGCTTGACGAGTTAAGGTACCTGCACCTCGGCAAAACAGGCGCGATTATAAGAAGCGCGTGTACAATCGGTACACTGATGGGCGGCGGAAACGATGAAGAAATCAAAGCCGCAGATGAATTTGCGAAAAACCTCGGTATAGCGTTCCAGATACAGGATGATATTTTGGACGTTGAGGGAACGGAGGAGGAGCTTGGAAAGCCCATTGGCTCCGATAAAGAGGAAAACAAAAACACATATGTAAGCATTTTGGGTTTGGAAAAATCAAAAGAGCTTGTAAAGGAATACAGCAAACGTGCGAAGGACGCGCTGGCTGTTTTCGGCGGCAGGGCGGAATTTTTAAAGGAGCTTACCGATTATCTTACCAATAGAAGGAATTAAATTATGAAGTATTTTATAGACTTTTTGGAAAATCCCGTTGTATGGACTGCGGTGCTTGGCTGGATTGTGGCGCAGGCACTGAAAATCATATTCACGTGGGATAAGAAATTTGACTTTACGCGAATAGTCGGCTCCGGCGGTATGCCCTCGTCACACGCGTCATTCGTTATGTCGCTTACGATGGCGATTGGGTTTGAGATTGGCTTTGGAAGTCCGGAGTTTGCGCTTGCGGGCGTTATGTCGTTTGTCGTTATGTACGACGCGACGGGCGTAAGACGCGCCGCGGGTCAGCAGGCGGCGATACTCAATAAGCTTGTGGACTCAATTCAGAAAGCGGACGGCCCAAAAACGGAAAAACGCCTTAAAGAACTTTTGGGACACACGCACCTTGAAGTGCTTGCCGGCGCGATACTCGGCATAATTATTGCAATTATAAGACACGTATAATAACAAATGAAATAAGAAGGAGAAATATTATGAGCAGACGACTTTTCACATCGGAGTCCGTTACGGAAGGACATCCCGATAAAATATGCGACCGCGTTTCGGACGCTATACTTGACGCAATCTTAAAGGAGGATCCGCAGGCACGTGTTGCCTGCGAAACGACCTGCACCACGGGTATAATCTCGATTATGGGCGAGATTACGACCTCGTGCTACGTTGACTTCCCGAAAATCGCGCGTGAAACGGTTTTAGAGATAGGCTATGACCGCGCAAAGTTCGGTTTTGACGGTACGACCTGCGCCGTTGTGACCGCGATTGACGAGCAGTCGCCCGATATAGCGCAGGGCGTAAACAGCGGCTATGAAAACCGTGAGGAGGGCGGCAGCGATGACGAAAACTCCACCGGCGCCGGCGACCAGGGTATGATGTTCGGCTACGCGTGCGATGAAACGCCCGAGCTTATGCCGCTGCCGATTTCCCTTGCGCATAAAATGGCAAAGAAGCTTACCGAGGTTCGCAAGGACGGTATTCTTGACTATTTGCGCCCCGACGGTAAGACGCAGGTTACGGTTGAATATGACGGAGACGAGCCGGTACGCGTCGATACGGTAGTTGTGTCGAGCCAGCACTCGCCGGACGTGGATATAAAGAAGCTGCGCGAGGATATAAAGCGCGAGGTTATTTTGACAACCGTTCCGTCAAATCTTATAGATGAAAATACGAAATTCTTTATAAACCCGACAGGACGTTTTGTTGTAGGCGGCCCGAACGGTGACAGTGGTCTTACGGGCAGAAAGATAATCGTTGACACCTACGGCGGCTACTCACGCCACGGCGGCGGCGCGTTTTCAGGCAAAGACCCCACAAAGGTTGACCGCAGCGCGGCATATGCGGCAAGATGGGTTGCAAAGAACATTGTTGCGGCTTCTCTTGCAAAAAAGTGCGAGGTACAGCTAGCCTACGCTATCGGCGTGGCGCACCCGGTTTCGATAATGGTTGACACATTCGGAACATCAACGGTAGACGAGGAAAAGATTGAAAAGGCAGTGCGCGAGGTGTTTGATTTAAGACCCTATGCGATTATTAACAGACTTGATTTACGCAAGCCCATATATAAGGAGCTTGCGGCATACGGTCATATGGGACGCGAGGATTTGGGCGTTAAGTGGGAAAATACCGATATGGTTGACGCACTTAAAGCGGCGGTGAAATAAATTACCGTAGAAAGGAACGCACAATATGGAACGTACAATCGCGGCGATTTCAACGCCGGAGGGGACAGGCGGTATAGCCGTTATACGTATAAGCGGCGACGACGCTGTTGAGATTGCGGATAAAATATTTTCCGGGAAATCTTCTTTAAAGGACGCGCCGAGCCACACCGTTCATTATGGTTTTATAGTAAACAGCAAGGGCGAAAAGGTTGACGAGGTTCTTGTCACCGTTATGCGCGCGCCGAGAACCTTTACGCGTGAGGACGTTGTGGAGATAAGCACCCACGGCGGCTTTGCGGCGTCACGCGGCGTGCTTGATGCACTTATAAGAGCCGGCGCGTATCACGCGGCGCCGGGCGAATTCACAAAACGCGCCTTTTTAAGCGGCAGAATTGACCTTTCACAGGCGGAGGCTGTTATTGACATTATAAACTCAACCAATGACCTTGCAAAGCGCAGCGCGCTTTCGCAGCTTGAAGGAACACTTTCAAAGGAAATAAACGCGGTGAGAAACGCGCTTGTACATCTTGCGGCGCGCATGCTTGTGCTTGTGGATTATCCCGATGAGGATTTAGCGGACATAACGAACGACGAT
>JAFQYK010000594.1 GCA_017406485.1 Clostridia bacterium | reverse complement strand
TTTGACCTTTACGGAGTAAATACAGTGTCCGTTTACGTCGAACATATACGACATATCAAACCTGTGTTCTTCCTCGCCGTCCCTTTTTATGACAAGCTTTACCTCCGACGGTATTCCCGCGCCGTAAACCGAGATACGGAAGCGTATCTCCGTACCGCAGGTCACCGCGCCGAACGGCCGGCGATAAAATTTTTCTCTTGAATTATGCTCTATATCCATTGATGTCCTCCCCCATTAGTAAAAGAAGTGACTATGTTGCAAGTCACTTCTTTTAATTGTTTAATTTTGCTTACTTGATAGGCTTTAAATGCCAGATTTGCGAATTATATTCTTCGATTGTTCTGTCACTTGAGAAGAAGCCCGACATTGCTGTGTTCATTATAGCCATTTCAAGCCACTTTTCTCTGTTCTGATAATCCTCCGAGATAAGCTCCTGAGTTCTCATATAGTCCTCAAAGTCACGCAGTACCATATAAGTATCGGGGTAGCCGTAATCACCGAAGAGAAGCGTGTTGTAAAGGTCAGAGAATATTGTGGTGTTGCCCGGTATAATGCTGCCGTCTATAAGCATTTCAAGCGCGCGGCGAAGCGACGCGTTTGTTGCGTAAATGTGCTTAACCTCGTCTGTTCCGGGGTACTTGAGCCTAGCCGCAACCTCGTCAGCCTTCAGACCGAAGATGTAGATGTTTTCGTTGCCAACCTTTTCAGCCATTTCAACGTTTGCGCCGTCAAGCGTGCCTATCGTAAGCGCGCCGTTAAGCATAAACTTCATACAGCCTGTACCGCTGGCTTCCTTACCGGCGGTTGAGATCTGCTCTGAAACGTCCGCTGCGGTAACAATTCTTTCCGCGATTGATACGCCGTAGTTCTCGATAAATACAACCTTAATCTTATCCTCAATTCTCTTATCGTTGTTTATAATGTCAGCGATTGAGTTTATGAGCTTAATTATATTCTTAGCTCTTACATAACCCGGAGCAGCCTTTGCACCGAAGATGTATGTCTTGGGATAGTAGCTCGCTAAGTACTTCTTATCCTCCAGAAGCTTATTATACTCAGCGATTATGTGAAGCACGTTCATCATCTGACGCTTGTACTCGTGAAGTCTCTTACACTGTACGTCAAAGATTGAGTCGGGGTTAACCTCTACGTTATTATGCTCCTTGATGTAAGCCGCCAATGCAGCCTTATTATCGCGCTTAATCTTGTCAAACTTCTTCTGGAAGTCCTTATCCTTGGCAAACTTTGCAAGATCCTTTAGCTTATCAGCCTTTTTAAGCCAGCCCTTGCCTATCTTTGAGTCGATAAGCGCGGTAAGCTCGGGGTTGCAGTTTGCAATCCATCTTCTGAAGGTGATACCGTTTGTAATAGCGTGGAAACGCTCCTTGTCAAGCACATAGTAATCGTGGAAAATATCGTCCTTCAAAATCTGTGTGTGAAGCTGAGATACGCCGTTTACAGCGAAGCAGCTTGCAAGACACAAATTCGCCATATTTACCTGACCGTTTGAAATTACAGCCATCCAGTTGAGCTTGCCCTGATCGTCGCCGTATACCGCTCTGAGCTTTTCCATAAGACGGCGGTTTATCTCAACAACTATCTCATAAATTCTCGGCATCTGCGAAGCGAACATTCCCTCATTCCACTTTTCAAGAGCCTCGCTCATTACGGTGTGGTTTGTGTAAGCGAATACGTGAGTAACAATCTCCCACGCTTCCTCCCAGCCAAGTCCCTTCTCGTCCATAAGCAGGCGCATCATTTCGGGGATTGCAAGCGTCGGATGTGTGTCGTTAATGTGGATAACAACCTTGTCCGGCAGCTTATCCCACTTCTCGCCGTTTCTTTCCTCAAACTCTCTCAAAATCCACTGCAAAGTAGCAGATACGAGGAAGTACTGCTGGCTTAGGCGCAGTCTCTTACCCTCGTTGGTTGTATCGTCCGGATAGAGAATACCTGAAAGCTGCTTAGCCATTGCTCTTGCTTCCATTACGCGGTTAAAGGTATCCTGGTTGTAGTTCTGGAAGTCTAAGTCATCGGAAACAGACGCGCCCCAAAGACGGAGCTTGTTTACTATCTTTGAGTTATATCCAACCAGTGGGACATCATAAGGTACGGCAAGTATCGTTCTTGCGTTGTGATACTTGATCTCTACCTTGCCGTCGTTCCATACAGTTTCAACAGTGCCGCCGAAGTGAACCTTTACAGCCTCCTCAGGTCTTGCAATTTCCCAGGCGTTACCGTTTTCAAGCCATGAATCGGGAAGCTCTGTCTGGTAACCCTCAACTATCTTCTGACGGAACAGACCGTGCTCATAACGGATTGAGCAACCGTATGCCGGCAGGTCGAGAGTTGTAAGTGAATCTATGAAGCAAGCCGCAAGACGGCCGAGACCGCCGTTACCGAGACCCGCATCGTTCTCCATTTCAGCTATTTCATTAAAAGTATAGCCTAAATCCTTAAGTACATTCTGGTATGCCTTTGTCTGCATCAGGTTCAAAATGTTGGTACTGAGTAGTCTGCCCATAAGGAACTCAAAGGAAAGATAGTAAAGCTTCTTTGAACCCTTCTCCTTTACAATCTTATGCGACTTTGACCACCGGTCCATAATCTGGTCGCGCACCGTAAGAGCGCAGGCGGTATAAATCATATGTGGAGTCGCGTCCTCCATACCCTTACCGAAGTGGCGTCTTACCTTTCCTATAATTTCGTTCTTCAATGCTTCCTCAGAAGCCGTGAGCTTTGATGTTTTAGCCTGTGCCATATTCTACATCCCTTCCAACTTTTATATTGTTATTTTTTTGTGCTTTTCTTTGCTGTTGTCTTTTTTGTTGTCGTTTTTTTAGTGGTTGTTTTTTTAGCGGTTGTCTTTTTAGCTGCCGGCTTCGTTTCCTCCGCCTTTACCTCGTCCTTTGCAAACGG
>JAFQYK010000593.1 GCA_017406485.1 Clostridia bacterium | reverse complement strand
TTCTCAAACAAGCCTGATACCGTAAGTGATGCCTGGGACTACCTGAAAGCATACGCTATAGACTGTCTCCTGACCTGCTTCCTGTTCTGCTTTATCGGCTTCTTCAACGGAATGGAGCTTACGGGGTTTGTTATGGCGCAGGGAATAATAGGCGCGTTTTTAGTCAGAATACCAGTCTCATATATTATGAGCAAATGGGAGCCTGTATCGCTGTTCCATATCGGCTTGGCGACACCATGCTCAACAGTGCTGCAAATTTTATTGTGCTTTGTGTGTATGATTTATGTTAGAAAAAGATTTTTGATAGATAATATAGATATCGAGGAAACCGAAAGTACAAAAAGACGAAAAAAGCAAGAATGGCTTAAACACTGACTTTTTAGGGGGGGGTGAACGCCGTTTTTTCGACTTCGGGTAAAATACCCCCTCTATGCAACAGAGGGGGGTACAAGCCACCCCCCTCTAAAGAATTTCGACTTATTGTATCAAACAATGAGTACAAACACACCTTTGTACCACAATTATGATACAACGCTAAACCGCAGTAATACTGCGGTTTTTGCGTATCTGTGGTTCTTTTTTTATGCTCATTTTTGCGTTTATTTCGTCTTTTCGTAGAAATCCTTACCCCCCTCTAATTTATTTCGACTTCTCGCCGATGCTTATTTCGTCTTTTCGTCCTTCTTGTAGACGCTTTTTACTACCCCCCTCTGACCTTTATTTCGACTTCGATAAGAAAAACGGCTTTGTTATGCGAAAATTTGAGGGCGATAGGGGGGTAGTAGATACGAAATTATTTGTGGCAGACACGGCTGGGGTAAAAGTTAGACACGTAGGATTTTTGTTTACAATTCATTTGTTTTATGCTAAAATGGAAATAATAAAATTAACATTGTTTAATAGGGGTGGACATAATGGCACAGGTTTATAAATTCAGGGTTCAGCTTAAAGAATTAGAAAAATACATATGGCGTGATATAGAAATATCCTCGCTTTCGAGCGTTGCAAAACTCGGATATGCCATTCTCGCGGCATTTGAAGCTAATGCAAGCCACTTGTTTTGCATAGAGTATTCCGGCAAGAATTACGAGTTTGAGTTTTACAATACGGACTATTCAAATAAGCAAGCGGTCAATCCTACAACCGTCAAGCTACAGTCGCTTAAATTCAAAGTAGGGGATAAACTAATAATGCGATATGACTATGGAGCAGGCTGGGAATTTGATATCAAGGTTGTCTCAATTACAGAGATGAAAAAGGGCAGCGGTACGCATTATCCGTATATTAGTGATGGTGCGGGCAAAGGTATAATAGAGGATACAAGTTCGGGTATACTTTTTGAATATATCAGACAGACTGATGAAACAGGTGAACTGCCCACATATATTGACAGATATTTTGAACATGAAACAGAATGGGATTATAGGAGATTTGATTTAAAAGCATCAAATGTTCTGTTCAAGTTTGAAATCGGTGAAATTGAAGACGCATATGAAAATATAGATTAGAATATTAACAATAAAGCCTATGGTTTAGCCGCCATAGGCTTTATTTTTTTGCCGCAAAATTCTCTTGACTTATGCGAAAGGTAGAGCGATACTATCATACTGACAAAACCGACAGAGGTGAGGCTATGGTTTAAAATTTACTACGAAAATTATTGACATTTTCTTTTGACAGCTATTATGTGTAAAAAATGGTGATAATATAAGAATTGGAAAGGAGAAGTTGATAATGCGAAAAATCGACAATGAATTAATTGAAAAGTACAAAAACTACCTTATTGATGAGGAACGCTCACAGGCAACGGTGGAAAAGTATGTACGCGATATATGCTTTTTCAGTGAGTGGTTATCAGGCAGAGAGGTGAACAAGCGGCTTGTTCTTGAGTACAAGGAAAAGGTTATGGAGGGACACGCTCCGAGGAGTGTAAACTCGGTTATATCCTCATTGAACAGCCTGTTTGATTACCTCGGTTGGCACGACTGCCGCGTCAAGACGCTGAAAATCCAAAAGCAGATATTTGCCGACAGGGACAGGGAACTCACGGAAACTGAATATGACAGGCTTCTGAGTGCTGCAAAGAGCAAGAAAAATGAACGGCTGTATTTTCTTATGCAGACGATATGCTCAACGGGTATCCGA
Organism: Clostridia bacterium; assembly: GCA_017406485.1. GTDB lineage: Bacteria > Bacillota > Clostridia > UBA1381 > UBA1381 > Hominilimicola. Next base: position 819 of record JAFQYK010000593.1, on the reverse strand, counting down.
GTTTCAGAAGATATATACTGTAAAGGGTGAAGGGGAGATACACCTCAAAACCTAATACAATATATATGGCTGCGGCTCGTTTGCAATATTTTGAAATGTAGTTATATATACCGAAAGGCGGTGGAAATATAAAATTTCACAACTCATATAACTACTATACCACAATGAAAGGAACAATGCAATATGGAACTTACTTACTCACAGGTCGGTGGTTATCTATTGCCGAATTTGACTGTATCCGATGAACATTACAATATCGGCAAATATGGAATGCTGCGGAAGGAATATCTTAAAAATTATCACAAAGAGCTTTATTCTGTAATGATAATCAATGGTACATTATTACAGCACCTTGCGGAAATTATATCTCAGCTTTCAGGCTCCTGTACTTTGCCGGCGGCATTCCCATAACCTTAGTGAAGGTGTTTGAAAAATAGTTGCTGCTGTTAAAGCCGCAGGAAAAAGCTATGTCGGTAACGCTCATAGTTGTTGTAAGAAGCAGTCTGGCAGCGTGCTGAAGTCGGATTTTAACGAGATATTCCCTAAAGCCCACTCCGGTATCCTGTTTGAATTTTTTTGAGAAATATTCGGGACTTAAATGTACATAGCGGCTGATATCCTCAAGCGATATGTTATTCTGATAATTCTCAACAATAAAATGCGCCGCCTTTTCTGTCATGGTGTTTTTATGCCTTGATTTTGGATAGGCGGCTGAATTTTTATACCGATACAGAACGATAAGAAGCTCGCGCACACTGCTCTCTATAATAAGCTCCTTAAACTCATCATCCCTTTTGTTTTCTCTGTCAATTTTTTTCA
>JAFQYK010000072.1 GCA_017406485.1 Clostridia bacterium | reverse complement strand
CGGCACAAACGCAACCTACCACCACAATCTTTTCGCGCACCACGACAGCCGCAATCCGCGCTTTGACCGCAATCTACGGTCAACCGATATGGTGAACAACGTAATCTACAACTGGGGCAACAACAGCGCCTACGGCGCGGAGCCGTACTCCTACAACAAGCAGGAGGAATACTCAAACCCCGATTACGTGTCAAATATAAATATAAGAAACAACTACTACAAATCCGGCCCCAACACCAAGCCGATAATACGCTCAAAGATATTTGAAGCGACAAATGACGAAAGCGTAACGTACAAGGGCGAGCTTTTAAAATCAAACGCGTACATAAGCGGCAACTATGTTTACGGCGACGAAGCCGCAACAAAGGACAACACCAAGGACGAGGACACCGTTTACAATCAGAAAACGCTGAACCTGCTCAAAACGCCTGTCGATATGGGCGAATACGAGATAAACGTTGAAACCGCCGAGAACGCGTACGAAACAACTCTCACCACAGTCGGCGCAAGCCTGCCGAGACGTGACGCGGTTGACGCGCGTATTGTAAATGACGTGAAAAACGGCACAGGCAGAATTATAAACAAGTCGGAGGAGGTCGGAGCGTTCGCCGGTATTGAGAGCGAAACGCGCGTATTTGAAATTCCGGCAGAGTGGAAAGCGGCTCACAATATGGCTGACGCTTCGGACGCTGATATAGCCCCGTCCGGCTACACTTGGACAGAGGAATACGTAAACGAGTGGACGGACGAACAAAATGCACCGTCAAATCCCGAAATAACAGTAATATCGCCGCAGACCGCAAACACAGAGCTTGCCGGTGACAAAACAGATGGCAAGGGCTTCTGGCTCGTGACCGACACCGACAAGCAGATAAACTACAAAGCCGAAGCGACAAACGCGGTAAAAACAGAGCTTTACGACAACGCGGTGCTTTTAAAGGCATATAACGGCGGCAGCGTTGACGACTATATAGCGCTTGCAGCAGGAACGCATTATCTGACGCTCCTCGCATACAGCGAAAACGGCGAGAAAACAATGTCCGACACCGCAATCGTATACGTAATGGACGGCGATGCCATAACGGAAATAGGGGATACCTCATACCCGAACGCAAGCTACACTTGGAATGATAACGGCAGAACCTACATATCCGGCAGCGGCAAAATGGGCGGCAGCGCAGACAGCTTCGCGTTCAAGTGTGAACAGAAAACAGGCGATTTTGTCTATACCGTAAAAATTGACGAGATACCGAAATACGAAAACGGCGCGCTTGCGGGAATTATGGTACGCGAGGATATGGACGAGAATTCGCGTATGGTAATGCTTTCGGACACTTGGAAAAAATACGGCGAGAACATCATCATACCACAGAGAACCGAAAAGGGCGGAGAGCTTACAATAGATTATATGCCGGACAACGAGGGCAATCCCATATCAAACGCCGGCAGCTATGACACCAACAAATACCCGATGCCCAAATTTATGCGCGTCGAGCGCACGGGCGACAAGCTGATACTATCCGTTTCCGACAGTGGCACAGACTTTACCGACAACACGCGTCAGCCGGTCACGATAGACATTTTCGGCTGGAGCGACACGCTAAACGTCGGCCTTGCGGTTGACAGCGTAAACGGTTATTCAAACGAGGCAACTCCGATGTTGCCTTGGTACACAATAGCAGCATTCATGGAAATAACCGATAAGACAAGAATTGTCGAGGTTACATACGATGAAGCCGGCAAGGTGACAGCCGTAAAAATGCATAAAACCATTCCCGAGGAAAAGGAAAACAGCAAAATCTTTATATTCTGACAAGGGGCTGTTGCAAATGAGTGAAAATTTCCCACTCATTTGCACAGTTCCTTTATTTTTCCGTAATTTTAGGTTTTCAACAGTATTTTGCCTAAAAAATGGTACACAAAATCACGCATTGCCTTTATCTAATGCTTTTGTTGCTCTTAAGCCGCTATTTTCTTTTCAAACAGGTCTTGCCCCAACCTGTT
>JAFQYK010000592.1 GCA_017406485.1 Clostridia bacterium | reverse complement strand
CTTTTTCAAAAGCTCCTCGCCGAGAATAAAGTTTTCTGTAAACGGATTTATTACAATGCCGGAAACAGGATTGTTTTTATTGTATACAATTCCAAGACACTGATCAAATTTGAATTTCAGAATTACACCTGAAGGCGACTTCTGCACCATTGATTTTTCATCAGTAAAAATTGGAATATATGTCTTTTTGTTCTGTGCCGTAAGCAGCGCGGGATTTAACGTGGCGCCCTTCTTCAGACGCACTTCACCTTTGACATTTTCCAGCGGTTCCTTCACATTGGATACGGACGGAAGATTAAATACTCTGCCGGGAAGAGCCATCAGTATTTCTCTGAAAAGCTCATCCGTTTTATTCTCAGAAAATGCCTTGAGTTTTGACTTGAACTGTTCTGCGCTGTAGTCCTCGGCAAGCGACACATTGTCTGTGGCGGGTGTTTCTTCTGTATTATTCACGTCGTCCTCCGGTCTTTCTTCTCTTGCGCCGCCTGATGTCAGCTCGTCATACGCTTTGGACAGATCATCTCTCAATTCCTCATCCAATCTTTCCTGTTCGGTTTTCTTTATCTCTTTTTTCTTGTTGCCAAATAATCCCATTTGTTTTCTCCTTAATAATATTTCTTTCATATTATATAATTTGAGATCTGTTTTGTCAACATTCATACAAATAATTACCGAAACATATTGCAAAACGGTTTGGTTTTTGATATAATAGTTAGGTAAAAATTTTTAAGAAAGAAGGTATTTTCAAATGAAAATTGCTTTAATCAACGAAAACAGCCAGGCTGCAAAGAATGGCATTATCGTAGAAACACTCAAGAAGGTTGTTGAGCCTTTAGGTCACGAGGTATTTAACTACGGTATGTACAGCGCGGACGATGCTGCTCAGCTTACATATGTCCAGATTGGTATCCTCGCTGCAATCCTTTTAAACAGCGGCGCTGCTGACCTCGTAATCACAGGCTGCGGCACAGGCGAGGGCGCTATGCTTGCTTGTAACGCATTCCCGGGCGTGCTCTGCGGACACGTTGTTGATCCGACGGACGCTTATCAGTTCACACAGGTAAACAACGGCAACTGTATCGCACTTCCCTTCGCTAAGGGCTGGGGCTGGGGCGCTGAGCTCAACCTCCAGTACGTATTCGAGAAGCTGTTCGTTGACGAGTGGGGCGGCGGCTATCCGAAGGAGAGAAAAGAGCCTGAGCAGAGAAATGCTAAGATTTTGAACGAGGTTAAGAAGGTTACTCACAGAGATCTTCTCGACATTCTTCCGAACCTTGACCAGGATCTCGTTAAGGGAGCAGTTGCAGGCGAAAAGTTCAAGGATCTTTTCTTTGCAAATGTTAAGTGCCCTGAAATTAAGGCTTACGTTGAAAAGCTCGTTGGTTAATTTTTGAGCATTTTAAAAGGCTGCATATGCAGCCTTTTTTTATTGCCTTATTTGTGCGGCAGATATTTTTTGTTTTTAAAATACTCATTGGTTTCCTTTGCAATCACACCGCTTAACGCGAGAAGCGCAATTATATTTGGTATTGCCATAAGTCCGTTAAATATATCCGCTATTGTCCATACTGCCGAAACAGTGAGGTATGGGCCAATAAACACAGCCGCAACATACACCCATCTGTATATTTTAACGACCGTCAT
>JAFQYK010000591.1 GCA_017406485.1 Clostridia bacterium | reverse complement strand
GACTACTTCAAGCACGAAGCGACAGCGTGGGCGTGGGAGTTTTTCACAAAGGTTATGGAGATACCTGCGGACAAGCTCTGGATTTCTGTTTACGAGGACGATAACGAGGCGAGAGATATTTGGATAAACGAGGTCGGCGTCAATGCAGGCAGAATTGTGAAGCTCGGCAAGGAGGATAACTTCTGGGAGCACGGCACAGGACCCTGCGGCCCCTGCTCGGAAATTTACTATGACCGCGGCGAAAAATACGGCTGCGGCAAGCCGACCTGCGGCGTAGGCTGCGACTGCGACAGATATATGGAGGTTTGGAACCTTGTGTTTACGCAGTTTGACAAGGACGATGACGGAAATTACAATCCACTCCCGAACCCGAACATTGATACCGGTATGGGACTTGAAAGACTTGCAGTTGTTATGCAGGGCGTGGACAACCTTTTTGAGGTTGACACGGTTCAGGACGTTATAAAGCACATATCGCGCATAGCAAACGTTGAGTATAAGCAGGACGAAAAGAAGGACGTTTCGCTACGCGTTATTGCCGACCATATAAGAAGTACGGTTATGATGATTTCTGACGGCGTTATTCCGTCAAACGAGGGCAGAGGCTACGTTTTGCGCAGGCTTCTCCGCCGCGCGGCACGTCACGGCAGATTACTTAATATTGACAATCAGTTCCTTTATGAGGTTGCCGATACTGTTATAGACTGCTCAAAGGACGCGTACCCCGAGCTTGAAGAAAAGCGCGACTATATAAAGCGCATTATTCAGAAGGAGGAGGAACGTTTTGACGCTACTATTGACAATGGCTTAAACGTTCTCGGCGGCTACATTGAGGAGGCTAAAAAGAACGGCGAGAAGAAGCTCACCGGCGAGGAAGCGTTTAAGCTCCACGACACCTACGGCTTCCCGCTTGACCTTACGATAGAAATGGCAGAGGAGCAGGGTCTTGAGGTTGACGTTGAAGGCTTCAACAAGGCTATGCAGTCTCAGAAGGAAACAGCGCGTAACGCGCGTGAGGACGGCAGTAGCTGGGACGGCGACGAAACATACGAATTTGACGGCGAGCCCACGGAGTTTGTCGGCTATACATCTCTTACCGCCGATGCGAAGATTATCGGCATAGTTGCCGAGGGCGAGGGCAAGACGGACGCTGTCGGCACAGAGCAAAAGGGCTTTATAGTAACCGATAAAACGCCGTTCTATGCTGAAATGGGCGGTCAGATGGGTGATCGGGGTATTGTCACATCTGCAAATGCAAAGGCGGAGATTACAAACACAACAAAGACCGCTGACGGCTATTATATGCACGAGGTAAATGTTACCGAGGGCGTTTTATCGGAGGGCGACAGCGTGACACTCGCCGTTGACAAGGCAACACGCGCGGCTGTATGCCGTAACCACACCGCAACGCATATCTTAGACAAGGCGCTTCGTGACGTTTTAGGCTCACACGTAGCACAGGCAGGCTCGCTCGTTGCGGACGACAGACTTCGTTTTGACTTTTCGCACTTTGAGGCTATGACAACGGAGCAGATTGCGGAAACCGAGAGAATTGTAAACGAAAAAATACTTGAAGCAATAGACGTAACCGTACAGGAGCTGCCGATTGATGAGGCGAAAAAGCTCGGCGCAATCGCGCTGTTCGGCGAGAAGTACGGCGATATAGTAAGAGTTGTATCGGTAGGTGATTACAGCGTTGAGTTCTGCGGCGGTACGCACCTTACAAACTCCGCGCAGTGCGGACTTTTCAAAATCATATCCGAGGGCGGCGTTGCTGCAGGTGTAAGACGTATTGAAGCTGTAACGGGCAAGGGCGTTTTGGATTATATCGCCAATAACGACAAGCTCATTGCCAATACAGCGGCTGCGCTTAAAACAAATCAGATACACGAAATTGATAAGAAGGCTGAAAGCCTTATGACTGAAAACCGCGATTTAAACAAGCAAATAAATGATTTTAGGGAGGAAATGGCGGCTGCCGCGGCTAAGAACGTAATGCTCGGCATTAAGCACATTGATGATATTGACCTTGTAACCGCGCAGGTACACGAGGATGCAAAGGGTATGAAGGCTATGGCCGACACCGTAAAGGCGGAGTATCCGTGCAGCGTTGCAGTGCTTGCGTCTGAAATTGACGGTAAGATTACGTTTGTCGCAATGGCTACAAAGGACGCTGTGGCAAAGGGCGTTCACTGCGGAAATATCATCAAGGGAATAACCGCGATAGCCGGCGGACGCGGCGGCGGTAAGCCCGATATGGCGCAGGGCGGCGGTACAATTTCAAATAAGATTGACGACGCGCTTGCAAGAGTTGATGATATTATAACAGAGCAAATAAACAAGTAAGGAGCGATAAATATGGACTGTATTTTTTGTAAAATTATAGACGGTGAAATTCCGTCAACAAAGGTTTATGAGGACGATATGATGCTCGCCTTCCGCGACATAAACCCGCAGGCTCCCGAGCATATTGTAATTGTTCCGAAGTGCCACATTCAAAGCGCAAACGAAATTACGTCTGAAAACGTAAAATACGTTGCGGCAATCTGGGAGCAGATACCGAAAATTGCCGAAAGCCTCGGCTTTGGTAAGGACGGCTACCGCGTTGTAAACAACTGCGGCGAAAACGGCGGTCAGACTGTGCCGCACCTTCATTTTCACGTTTTGGGCGGTAAAAAATACATTGATTTATAATACTCGGAGGAAATAATGATAACAAGCAAGCAAAGAGCTTTTTTGCGTAAAATGGGACATACGCTTGAACCGATTTTTCAGATAGGCAAGGAAGGCGTGACGGACGAGCTTATAAAAGGCATAGACGGCGCGCTCACAAAGCGCGAGATATTAAAGGTGCATATTTTGGAAACCGCGCTGTTAGACACGCGCGAAACATGCGATTTTGTCGCGGAAAAATTGGGCGCGGAGCCTGTGCAGGCGATAGGTAACAAGTTTATCCTCTACCGTAAATCAAGCGAGGAAAAATACAGAAAGATAGAGCTGCCGAAAAGATGAACATAGGAATTATGGGCGGCACCTTTAACCCGATACACAACGCGCACCTTTTAATTGCCGAAATGGCGCGCGAGCAGTACAGCCTTCAGCACGTTATATTTATGACAGGCGGCAACCCTCCGCACAAAACGGCGATAACCGGCGCAGAGGACCGCTTTAATATGACGCGTCTTGCGATTGAGGGTAATGCGTATTTTACGGACGATGATTACGAGATAAAAAAGGACGGCAAATCATACACGGTGGAAACGCTTTTGTATCTCAAAGAAAAGTACCCCGGTGACAAGCTGTTTTTCATAATCGGCGAGGACTCCCTGGATGATATAGGCAAGTGGTACGAGCCGAGAAGAATACTTGAAATGGCAACCGTTCTTGTATTTCCGCGCAAGACAGCGGGGACACTAAAAGAGAAAATCGGTATGGCACGGCGCGTATTTGACGGCGAGATATTGCCTATAGACGCGCCTGTAATAGACATTTCCTCGACAGATATACGCGGAAGGATTGGGGACACTAAAACCGTAAAGTATATGCTCCCCGACAAGGTGATTGAATATATAAAGGAGCATAATTTGTATGCTGACGGAGATTAAGGAAAAACTGAAGCAAACGCTTCCCGAAAAGCGGTATATCCATTCCCTGGGAGTGGCTGACGCGGCGAAGCGGCTTGCGGAAAAATACGGTGCGGATGCGGAAAAAGCGTATCTTGCCGGACTTTTGCACGATTGCGCGAAGGGAAGACCGACAAGTAAGCAGGCGGCGGAATGTGACCGCCGCGGCGTGGAGATAGATGAATGGACGCGCAAATGTCCGCCCGTTGTGCATG
>JAFQYK010000590.1 GCA_017406485.1 Clostridia bacterium | reverse complement strand
GAGCAGCTTGGAATAGAAGTATACACGGCGCACGTAAACCACGGTATACGAGGCGAAGAAGCGGTACGAGATGAAGAATTCGCAAAGTCCTTCTCGGATAAGCTCGGAATATCTTGCTTTACTGCAAGGTTAAATATTCCCGAAGATGCAAGGCAAAAAAGCATAAGTGAAGAAACAGCGGGAAGAATAGCAAGGTATGAATTTTTCAACAAAATAGCAGTCGAAAACCGATTGACAAAAATTGCCACTGCCCACAACAGGAATGACAATGCCGAAACACTGCTGATGAACTTTATGCGCGGCAGTACAGTAAAAGGTCTTAGCGGAATACCCGTGCGGCGCGGAAATATAGTACGGCCTATATTGTGTCTTACAAGGGCTGAAATTGAGGAATATTGCCGAGAAAACAGTCTGGAATATGTAACCGACAGCACAAATAATGAAACGATATATACAAGAAATAAAATCCGCAGAGAGCTTATTCCACTTATTGAAAGAACATACAACCCGAATTTCGTGACAACTGCAACAGAAAATGCTGTTCTTACCGCAGAAGATAACGCATATATTGCTAAACAAGCTGAAAATGCTTTTATTTCTTTGGCAGCGGACAATAAGGCGGATATAAAAGAATTAAAAAAACTTGATAAATCAATTCTTCGCCGCGTGTTGATGCTGATGATACGGTCGGCAGCCGGTGAAGAAGAGGATATTCGCTCGGTATATATCCGCGATGTTTCACGGTTACTTAACAAAAACAGCGGCGCTTCTGTTAATTTGCCTTTTGGTATAATAGCTAAAACTGAATACGGAAAACTCATTATAGAAAAAAAGCCGGAGAGTGTACCGTGCTTTGAGTATATTATGACAATAGGAAATACAAAAATCAGCGAGCTTGGAAGCGAAGTTGTTATAAGCAAGGCGAATGTTCGCGAAAAAGACGGCGCTGTATATGTATGTGCCGCCGAAACTGATATAATAACAATAAGAAATCGTCGAAGCGGCGATGTTTTTATGCCGTGCGGAATGAACGGCTCAAAAAAAGTAAAGGAATACTTTATAAATGAGAAAATACCGCGTGAAAAACGCGCTCTTACTCCCATTATCTGCATAAACGGCGAAATAGCGGCTGTCGGAACAAGAGTTGACAGAAGGTTTATGTTTAAGGATAAGGGGCTTAGAATAAAATTTAAACCAATGCAGGAGGTATAGCTTTGAATAAAAGAAAAATACCGGGAATAGGTATATGGATCGCTCTGATAATTCTGGTTTATTTTATATTTCAGATGTCTACCATTTTCTTTGCGCAGACGCCTGAGATTGAATATTCGGAGTTTGTACGGGCGATAAAGGCAGAGGAAGTAGCCTCAATGAACGTTGAAGGCAATACAATAAACTTTACGTCAAAGGATGGACAAAAAGGACGCGTAGTTATTCCGTCGTTAAACACGATGCAAGAGGATATAGGCAAGGAAATAAACGAGCAGATGTCCAAGGGCAAACTCGAACAAAAAGCGCACGAATCCACTATATCCTGGGTAGCTATAAGCAACATTCTCTCGACAGTTATTATAATTGCCTTTATGATATTCTTTCTCGGCAGACGCGGCGGTGGCGGAGGCTTTACAAAAAGCGCCGCAAAGCTTGTTGACGGACGAAACGGTATAACATTTAAGGATATGGCCGGAGCTGACGAAGCTAAGCAGGAGCTTGAAGAGGTTGTTGAATTTCTTAAAAATCCCGCCAAATACACTGCTCTCGGCGCAAGAATACCTAAGGGTGTACTTCTTGTAGGTCCTCCGGGAACGGGTAAAACGTTACTTGCAAAGGCTGTTGCAGGCGAGGCAAATGTGCCGTTCTTTCAGATGAGCGGTTCAAACTTTGTCGAGTTGTATGTTGGCGTAGGTGCGTCAAGGGTGAGAAATCTGTTCCAGCAGGCGGAAAAATCGAAGCCTTGTATTGTGTTTATAGATGAGATTGACGCTGTAGGACGTCAGCGCGGCGCAGGTATGGGCGGCGGTAATGACGAGCGTGAGCAGACTCTAAACCAGCTTCTTGTTGAAATGGACGGTTTCAGCGACAATGAGGGTATTATTATAATAGCGGCTACAAACAGACCTGATGTACTTGATCCTGCACTGTTAAGGCCGGGACGTTTCGACAGACAGGTTGTTGTCAGTATTCCGGATTTGAAGGGAAGAGAGGCTATACTGCACGTACACTCAAAGAACAAGCCCTTATCGTCGGATGTTGACCTCGAAGAAATAGCGCGCGCCACAACAGGCTACAGCGGCGCGAACCTTGAAAATCTTATGAACGAGGCTGCCATTCTTGCCGCTACCCGCAACCACGTCACAATAACGCGCCGCGACATAGAGGACGCGAATGTAAAGGTAATGATGGGTAATGAGAACCGTTCAAGAAAGGTGAATGACGAAGAAAAGCGTCTTACAGCCTTCCACGAAGCCGGTCACGCTGTTATAACAAAACTCGTTTCAAAGGACAGTCACGTACACAAGGTTTCGATTATGCCGCGCGGCAGAGCAGGCGGCTTTACAATGTCCGTGCCCGAGGAGGACACAAGCTACCATTCAAGAAAGGGTATGCTCGAGGATATTATGATTATGCTTGGCGGCAGAGCGGCCGAGGAGCTTACAATGGACGATATTTCAACCGGCGCCTCAAATGACCTGCAGCGCGCGACAAGTATGGCGCGTCAGATGGTTGTCAAGTACGGTATGTCAAAAACAGTAGGTCTTGTATCATTTGACAGCGGCAATGAGGTCTTTCTTGGCCGTGATTTAGCGCAGGCAAAGCCGTATTCAGAAAAGACTGCGGCCGATATTGACGATGAAATCAAGGCAATTTTGTCTGAGCAGTACGATAATACAAAGCAAATTCTTACTGACAATATGGATGTTCTTACAAAAGTTGCCGAAAAGCTGCTTGAAAAAGAGACGATTGACGGCGAGGAGTTTAATGCTTGCTTTGAGGCATAAAATGTAAAGAATGTAGTATATACAAAATTTGTGTGTATTACATTCTTTTTTTGACTGTACAAATTGCATATTTTGTGATAGAATAAATATATATGTAACTTTAATAAGAGGTATAAGATATGAATGAATCAGAAAAGAAAGTTCCGGCGGTCGTTATAAAAAGACTGCCAAGGTATTACCGCTATCTTTCGGAGCTTTTAAATCAGGGAATAACACGTATATCCTCCAATGCGCTAAGTGAGAAGATGAACGTTACAGCATCACAGATAAGGCAGGATTTTAACTATTTCGGCGGTTTTGGTCAGCAGGGCTATGGTTATAATGTCGAACATTTGTACAGTCAAATAGGGGACATCTTAGGTCTTAACGACGGCGACACTATGGTTATAGTCGGTGCCGGTAATTTAGGCACAGCGCTTGCAAACCACGACACTTTTGAAAAACGCGGGTTCAGACTTATCGGCGTTTTTGATAATGACCCGAAGGTTATCGGAACAACGGTAAATGGCAGGGAAATTATGTCTACAGACGCTTTGGAAGACTTTCTCGAGAAAAACCGTGTGGATATAGGTGTTATAACAGTACCCCATACTGCAGTTGAGGAAACCGCGGAAAAGCTCGTAAACAGCGGTGTTAAGGGACTTTTGAATTTCTCATATATGGAACTGAAGTTCGATAAGGATGTCGCAGTTGAAAATGTTCATCTTAGCGATCCGCTTATGACGCTTTCGTATAGAATAAAGCAGAGCAAAAACGGAGAATAAGCTATGAAAGTAATTGCATTTGTAGGTCCAAGCGGTACCGGTAAAAGCTACCGTTCTATAATGGTGTCGCGTCAGCACGGCGCCGATGCGATAATTGATGACGGACTGCTTATTTCGCACGGCAAGGTCATAGCAGGCACATCGGCAAAAAGAGAGGCAACTAAAATTGCCTCGGTTAAGCACGCCTTATTTATGAACCGTCCGCAAGTGGAGGAGATAAAAAAAGCATTGTCCTCGTCCGGTGTTAAATGCCTTATGATACTCGGCACCTCAGACGGTATGGTGAAGAAAATCGCCCGAAATTTAGACGTGGGTGAGATAAGTGATATTATACGAATTGAAGATGTTGCAACCCAGAAGGAGATGGATATGGCGGTTCGTATGCGCCGCGTCGAGGGTAAGCACGTTATTCCGGTCCCGACATTTGAGATAAAACAAGACTTTTCGGGATATTTTATACATCCTCTCAAACGCTTTTTAAAAAACCGTAATGAGGAGTCAAACATTGGCGCGGCCGATAAATCCATTGTGCGTCCGACGTTCAGCTATCTCGGTGATTACACCATTTCTGACAATGTTATAAACTCAATCGCAATACACGAGGCTAACAAAATAGACGGACTGCATAAAGTCCTTTCAACAAATCTGAGAAAAACAGGTCACGGAATACACATTGATATGACGCTTGCTTTAAAATACGGTTATAATATAGCCGTAGTCTCAAAGCAAGTGCAGCACGCAGTCAGAAAAAATGTTGAGGAATATACCTCAATAAATGCACGCAGAATAAACATTGTAGTAAAAAATCTTGTAAAATAGCATTGGGAGGTGCCGTATGGATAAATTTGAACTTGTTTCCGAATTTGAGCCTCGCGGCGACCAACCGCAGGCTATTGATACGCTTGTAGAGGGAGTAAAAAAAGGCGAGAAATTCCAGACACTTTTGGGCGTTACAGGTTCGGGTAAGACGTTTACAATGGCAAATGTCATAGCTAAGGTAAACAAGCCGACAATAGTGTTGGCGCATAATAAGACGCTTGCGGCGCAGCTATGCAGTGAGTTTAAGGAGTTTTTTCCGAATAACTGCGTTGAGTTTTTTGTGTCGTACTATGACTACTATCAGCCGGAGG
>JAFQYK010000589.1 GCA_017406485.1 Clostridia bacterium | reverse complement strand
CCCAGGTGAATACCTTACCGTCAAGACCGATAACCGCCGCGTGAGCGCGGCCTGCTGAAATTGTCGTTACCTCCTGCAGATAGTTATAAGCATAGGACATAGCGTTCTGTGCCTTGCTCTCCCAGGTAGTATTGTCTGATGCTGTAACAGTCTGTACTCCCGCCTTAACCTGTACGGGGTAGTACTTGTTATAAATCTGACTGTGATTACCTATTCTTCTGTATTCCTTCTTTATAGCATAGCCGCCGTTACCCGTCTGGAGGTATGCTTCGGTGTGCGTCTGCGCGTAGCCGTCGCCGAGCTGACCTTCATCACTGCGTCCCCATGTGTAAACGGAGCCGTCCATTCTGAGAGCCACGGTGAACTCGCCGCCCGCCTTAATGTCTATGATATGCTCAAGATAGCCCGCGCCGTTTACGCCCGCTACGCGTACCGGGTTAAGAGCTACCGGCACTCTTGTAAGATCTCTGCCGTTATCTCTTGCGTAGTTGAGATACTGTCTGTAATGGCCCATATAGCCGCCCTGCTCGTAGGACTGAGGCATCGCTATCTGGTTGTAGCGGTTGTCACCCCAAGCGTATACATTACCGTTTCTCGTGAGCGCAACGGTGTGGTTGTCGCCTGCGGATACCGATACGACGTAATCCTTTGTGAGGTCTGTTTCGTCATAGTTGTCCCAGCCGTATCCCGTAACCTTTACAGGCAGGTATGCGTCATTGTCAACGCGCTGATATGCGTAGTGGTAATGGTCTGCGGTTAACCATTGATTACCTGCGTTACTGTCCGGGCTCGCGCAGCAGCTGTAACCCCAATAGTAATAATCATGATGCGAGGTCATTACCTGCTCATAGTAGTTCATGGTGCCGTTACCAATCTGACCGAAGCCGTTGTAGCCCCATGTCCATACGTTATGATCCTCGTCAATAGCTACCGCGTGGTACTGACCTGCCGCGACGTAGATTATGTTGGTCACATCCGAAAGACGTATAGTCTCGCCGTCCTTTGATACCATTACGGGAACAGGTCTGTCAGTAGCGGTTACCGCAGTACCTACGCCGAGCTGACCCTTATCGTTACGTCCCCATGACCATACGCTGCCGTCCGAACGGAGGGCAATTGAGAAGTCGTCACCAACAGCAACCATAGGCACAGCAATTACCGGCTTCTTGGTATCAGTTGTTTCCTTACGCTTTACGTTGAGGACAAACATACCTACCGCGCCGTTAGTCTTATTCTGCACCGTTATGGTTGTGTTACTGTAACGTCTTGTAAGCTCTGTGCTTACTTCAATACCGTTAGCCGTTTCCTTAACCTTGGCAACCGACTCGTCTGATGAGTAGAAGCCTACGGTTCCGGTGATGCTGTTGGCAACATCATACACCGGTGTAACGGTTGTAAGATCTGTGCTTGTGATTTCGGGGTTCACATTGAAGCCCGAATTGTAAATATATGTTACCTTCTTGATTATGAGAGTGTCTGTTTCGTCTATGGTCACAGCCGCGGGCATCAGCGTACCCGTCACACCATCAGGCGTGTCGGCAATCTTTGTGCCGTTCAAGACAGCCTCGTTTATAATCATATAACGCGCTTCCTTCTCACCCGCAACAACAGGTGTAAGGCTGATGTTGTTTGTTATATCGCCGAGCTGGTAATCATCGTTAGCGCCCCAGCCCCATACATAACCGTACTTAGTGATTACAACCGCGTGGTCGTCGCTAAGGAACGCGTATCTTATATCGGTGAAGCGGTTGTCATCCTCGGTCGGATCGTTCTTCATCTTAAGACTGTCATCAAGCTGATACTTAAGACCTGTTGTTACAGCCTTGAATTCTGTCACGCTGTTTTCATCCGAGCCTGTTCCGAGCTTGCCGACAAGACCGTAAGAGGTTGCGGCTATCGCGCCGGCACCGTTACCGATACCGTTGTCACCGTTACTGTCATTCGTAGCGCCGCCCTTCGGGCTGTTTATCGTACCCATGTTGGAGCCCGAGGTGTACATATGTCCGTCGGTGGTGATAATCGCCGAGTAGTGCTTACCGGCGTATACGCTTGCGGCAATCTCGTCCGTGTCGAAGAACGCGGAGGTGTCAACCTTCACGGGGAAGTAGGACATAGCCACGGTGTCCGTACCAAACTGACCGTAGGTGTTATCACCCCATACATATACGTCATGCGTATGTGTTACGGCAATCATATGGTCAAGACCTACGCTGATCTGATCCACATCCTGGAGGTATACGTTGTAGTTCGCGTTCTCCTCGCGTGTCTCATTATCGCTTGCGCCTGTTGCGGCATAGTCGGGAGTGCTCTCGCCGCGTCTTACCTGAACAGGTGTAATCTTATTCGTGGTTGTTCCGTCGCCGAGCTGTGCGGACGAGTTGTCGCCCCATGTCCATACAGTACCGTCGGAGCGGAGAGCCGCGCTGGTGTTGCCAAATGCCGAAATCTGGGTTATGTTGTAAAGATACTTGCCGTCAACCTGATCCTCTGCCGCCTGTGCAACCGTCTGAGTTTTCTTGGCGGTGTCGAATACATTTATATTGGTGTTATCACCAAGCTGACCCTTATCATTCTTACCCCAAGCATATACATAACCGTCGGAGCTTAGAGCGAGGAAGTGCTCATAACCAGCCGCTACCGATATGATATTGCTGAAGGCTGTGAACTTTGTCGCATAATAGTATGTTGTTGAGTTTATAGTACCCCAGAGATATACATTACCGTCATTGGTAGCCGCGACAGTGTAGTTGCTTGCCGCCGCAACCGATACTACATATCTTGAATCGGTGGTGAGTTTTTCCGACGCGCTTACTCTTGCCTCTGTCGGTATAGCGGTTATATCGAGGTCGCCGGTACCCATGTAGGTGAAGTCACGGTGGAGGTAATCTGCCTTACCTGCACCCGCGCCGCCGCCGGTAATGCTGCCGCCGAGCGGATAAAGCTCATCTGCTCCGTGGCTGTTGTAATTACCGTTCGCCATCTGGCTGTAATAGTTATCACCCCATGACCATACCGTACCATCCTCCTTGAGGAGTACGGTGTGGTTATAGCCCGCGCTGATAACAGCCGAGGTCTTAGCGTCCTTGGCTCTTGTTATACGTACCGAGAAGAAGGCTTCGGTGTTTGTGGTGTTGTTGGTAACTGTGATTACCGCGCTTGAAAGCTCGGCGTTCGTGCCCGGATCAATTCTGAAGTTAGGCGCTACGTTTGTTACCTTCGCAACATTTGTGTTAGAGGAGGTAAGAGTTGCGTTTGTTACGCGCGTTCTTGAATCCGAGCCCTCTAAGATAAAGCCTCTCTCATAGATTTCCCAGATACCCGTTTCGTCGCTTGAGTTATCGACGATAAGGTATTCGTCTGTTGTAAGGTCTATTTCGGGTCTGTTGACGAGCGAAATATCCTTTGTATCTACCGGCAGACTGATGTAGTAAGGCACGTGTCCGCCGGTCGAGGTGTTGTACTTGTCTATGTGGAGAACAACAACTCGTCTTACCTCGCGCTCGCCCGACTGTACAGGCATATAAGCCTGGCCGTCAATCATGTTGCCGAGCTGGCGGTGGTTGTTGTCACCCCATGACCATACGACGTCGGAAAGCGTGTCTGTATCCGTAGCGTCTATATAGTCGTGCTTAATTGCCGTTGTGTTATTCTTGTTTGCGCTTACGCCCCAGATGGTATCGATATATGTGCCGT
>JAFQYK010000588.1 GCA_017406485.1 Clostridia bacterium | reverse complement strand
GGGCGCCAAACGAGAAGGTTGGCTGCGAGGTTGCAATCGGCGCGTCAATCGCAGGTGCGCGTTCGAGGTCTTGTATGAAGCACGTCGGCCTTAACGTAATGGCCGATCCTGTGTTCACCGTAAGCTATACGGGTGTAAACGGCGGACTTGTGCTTTGCGTTGCGGACGATCCCGGAATGCACTCGTCACAGAATGAGCAGGATTCCCGTCACTACGCGAAGGCGTCGAAGATACTTATGCTTGAACCCAGCGATAGCGGAGAATGTAAGGAATTTACAAAGAGAGCGTATGAACTCAGCGAAAAATATGACACACCGGTATTTTTAAGACTTTCAACAAGAGTAAGCCACTCGCAGAGCCTTGTTGAGGAAGAAGAAAGAAAAGAACAGCCGCTCAAGGACTACATAAAGGACCCCGGCAAGTACGTAATGATGCCCGGTAACGCTATCAAGCGTCACGTTGTCGTTGAGGACAGAATTGCGGCTTTAAAGGAAATGGCTGAAACATCTGATTTGAATGCCGTTGAGGAAAACGGCTCAAAGATTGGCGTAATATCGGCAGGTATCGCATATGTATACGCCAAAGAAGCGCTTGGCGACAAGGTTGACTACTTAAAGCTCGGCGTGGTTTATCCGCTGCCGGAGAAGAAGATAAAGGACTTTGCGGCAAAGTACGACAAGGTATATGTAATTGAGGAGCTTGACCCCGTAATCGAGGAATTTGCAAAGAGCGTCGGCGCAGATGTAATCGGCAAGGAGGTATTCACGCTTCAGGGCGAGTACACACCGGCGATGATTAAAAAGGCGGTTCTCGGCATTGATCCGCCGGAATTTGACGCTATAGACGAGCCTACACCCGTTCGTCCGCCGGTAATGTGCGCCGGATGTCCGCACAGAGGTACATTCTACGTGCTTAAAAAGCTCGGTCTTGTAGTATCGGGTGACATCGGCTGCTACACCTTGGGCGCAACACCGCCGCTGCAGGCTGTTGACACAACCGTCTGTATGGGCGCTTCGGTAAGCGCGGCACACGGTATGGCAAAGGCGAGAGGCGCGGAATTTAACAAGAAGCTCGTTTCTGTAATAGGCGATTCAACCTTTATGCACTCGGGTATTACGGGTCTTGTTGATATAGTTTACAATAAGGGCAACAACACCGTAATTATCCTTGACAACTCCATAACAGGTATGACAGGTCACCAGGATAACCCGACAACAGGCTACACGATAAGAAAAGAGCCTACCAAGCAGGTAAATCTTGTGGCTCTCTGCAAATCAATCGGTATCGAACACGTTGTAGTTGCGGACCCATTTGACGTAAAGAACTTTGAAGCGGTTGTTAAGGAAGAGGTAAACCGCGAGGAACCGTCCGTTATTATCGCGCAGCGTCCTTGCGCGCTTCTGCCGCCTATGCGTAAGAAGTACTCAGGTCACTGCAAGATAACCGACAAGTGCAAAAAGTGCAAGATGTGTATGAAGATAGGATGCCCCGCAATTTCGGTTGAGGGTGATACGGTTAAGATAGACAGGACACAGTGTAACGGCTGCGGCTTGTGCACCAACGTCTGTCCGTTTAATGCGATTGAAAGGGAGGACTAATGCCATGAATATAATGATTGTAGGAGTTGGCGGACAAGGTACTCTCCTTGCAAGCCGCATACTCGGAAAGGTAGCAATAAAGGAAGGTCACGACGTTAAAGTGAGCGAGGTTCACGGAATGAGCCAGCGCGGCGGAAGCGTTGTAACGTATGTAAAGTACGGCGAAAAGGTATATTCACCTATCATAGACAAGGGCGAGGCTGACATTATTCTCGCGTTTGAAATGCTTGAAGCAATGCGCGCGCTTCCGTTTTTGAAAAAGGGCGGCAAGATGATAGCAAACACCCAGAAAATGAACCCGATGCCCGTAATAACAGGCGCGATGGAATATCCAGAGAATATTGAAAAGAAGATTGCCGATAAGGTTAATTTACAAGCCGTTGACGCGCTCTCTCTTGCTGAGCAGGCAGGAAATATCAAGGCTGTAAACGTAGTGCTTATCGGACTTCTGGCAAAGAGCACAGACACGGATAAGCAGGTATGGATTAACACGATCAAAGAAACCGTACCTGAAAAATTCCTTGAGGTAAATCTTAAAGCCTTTGAGCTTGGCTACTCACTTTAAACATAACGGTATTTACATAAATAAATCTAAAAAGAGGTGACCAAATTGGGAAACTATTTTCAACCGGAAATTGAAACGATGCAGCGTGACGACATTAAGAAGCATCAGCTTGACAAGCTAAGATGGCAGGTAAAGCGCGTTTATGAAAACGTGCCTATGTACAAGGAGCGTATGGACGACGCCGGCGTTAAGCCGAAGGATATAAAGAGTCTTTCGGATATATCCAAGCTGCCGTTTACGACAAAGCAGGATCTCAGAGACTATTATCCGTTCCAGCTTCTTGCCGTACATAAGAGAGATATTGTTCGTATACACGCTTCATCAGGTACAACCGGCAAGCAGGTTGTGGCAGGGTATACGAGAAAAGACCTTGAAATGTGGTCGGACGCGTTTGCGCGTATGCTTGTCGCAACGGGCGGTGATACCAAGTCCATAGTTCAGGTTGCCTATGGTTACGGACTTTTCACAGGCGGTCTCGGTGCTCATCAGGGCGCGGAAAGACTGGGCGCTATGGTAGTTCCGATTTCTTCGGGAAATACCGAAAGACAGATACGTTTTATGTGCGATTTGGGCAGCACGCACCTTTGCTGTACACCGTCATACGCTATGTACTTAGGTGAAACGGTTAAGGAAATGGGCGTTAAAAATCAGCTTAAATTAAAGGCCGGTATTTTCGGCGCAGAGCCCTGGACAGAGGAAATGCGAAAGAAAATTGAGGAAGCGCTCGGAATTAAAGCCTATGACATTTACGGACTTACAGAGATAATGGGTCCGGGTGTTGCATATGAGTGCGAATATCAAAACGGTATGCATATCTGCGAGGATATGGTGATTGCGGAAATAATCGATCCGGATACAGGTGAAACGCTTCCCGAAGGCTCATTCGGCGAACTTGTGCTTACGACGATAGCGAAGGAAGGCCAGCCGATGATGCGTTACCGCACGCGTGACCTTTGCCAGCTAAACTACGAGCCTTGTGCTTGCGGCAGAACGCACGTAAGGATGATGAAGCCGGCGGGCAGAACGGACGATATGCTTATCATCCGCGGCGTAAACGTATTCCCGTCGCAGATTGAGGAGGTACTTCTCCGCAACAGTATTGAGGTATCGCCGAATTATCAGATTGTTGTTGACCGCGTTAACAACACAGATACATTTGATATTAACGTCGAGCTTAGCCCGCGCTTTACGGGTGATGTTGAAGCCGAGAAGCACAAGCTGCAGGTTCAGCTCCGCAGTGCGCTTGGCATAGGAGCAAAGGTTCACCTCTTGCGCCCGAAGTCAATTGAACGCAGTGAGGGTAAGGCAAAGCGCGTAATCGACAACAGAAACCTCCGTGACTGACGGATTTTTAAAGGGCGTCAAAAAACGCCCTTTTTTCCTGCAAAAATTTAGACAATCGTACGCTGTTTTTGAGGGAAAAACGCTTGAAAAAAATGGAGCAATGTTGTATAATAAAGTGTAATTTTATTTTAAAACAAAAGGGGATGAGCAGGTGGATTACCTAATTTTTCTGATACTGTTTCCGCTTCTTGCAGCGGCAGTGTTGGTATTCACAAAAAATAACACCGTGCGTAAAATTGTGGTTTACGCGAGCGCAATTTTGATTATGTGCGCTTCCGTGGCCTTCGTTGTATGGAACCATACAATGATGGACGGCCTTGAAACAAGATACCTCTGGACGGGACACGAAACACACATCATAGACAAAATTATGCTCGGCATAGAGATACTGCTTATGGTGATTATCGTCATTATGGGTATCAGGCGCAAAAAGTTTCTCGCGCCGTTTTTGTCGGTGGTGGGAACAGGCCTTATGACGTGGTTTGAGCTTTCGGGACTTGCCTCGATAGAAACAAACAATCTTTACTCTGACCAGCTTACGCTTGTTATGGTCCTGCTTGTCGGAATTATCGGCCCGCTTATCTGCATTTACGCGGTAGGCTATATGGAGGACTACCATAAGCATCATACTGAGTTTAAGGACAGAAGAACCTTCTTCTTCCCGATGCTGTTTGTGTTTTTAAGCGCAATGTTCGGTCTTATTACCTCGGCGAACCTTTTGTGGCTATATTTTTTCTGGGAGGTTACGAGCGTAGCATCGTTCCTTTTAATCGGCTACACACGGACGCAGGAAGCGGTAAACAATTCTTTCCGCGCGTTATGGATGAATCTTTTGGGCGGACTTGCCTTTGCGGCGGCGATTATTTATTCAGTAACACAGCTTAACGTTATCACGCTGCAGCAGCTTGTAACGCACATTAACGCTGATTTGCTGCTTATACCGATAACGCTTCTCGCATTTGCTGCGCTTACAAAATCGGCACAGCTCCCGTTTTCAAAATGGCTTTTGGGCGCAATGGTCGCACCGACGCCGACCTCTGCGCTTTTGCATAGTGCGACAATGGTTAAAGCGGGCGTTTACCTGCTTCTACGCATAGCGCCGGCAATGCACGGCACACACGCGGGTATGATGGTCGCACTTGTTGGCGGCTTTACATTCTTTATCGCAAGCCTGTTCGCCGTAACGGTGAGCGACGGTAAAAAGGTGCTTGCGTACTCAACAATCTCAAACCTCGGCCTCATAACCGCCTGCGCCGGAGTAGGCACCGAGGAAACGGTTTGGGCGGCTATACTTCTTCTGATGTTCCACGCCGTATCAAAATCAATGATGTTCCAGGCGGTCGGGGCGATAGAAAACGCAACCGGCAGCCGCGATATAGAGGATATGCACGGACTTATTATGGCGTCACCGTTCCTTGCTCTTGTAATGGTAATCGGTATAGCGGGAATGTTCCTCGCGCCGTTCGGTATGCTTATTTCAAAATGGGCGGCTCTAAAGGCGTTCGTTGACGCGCACAACATATTCCTTATATTATCAATCGCCTTCGGCAGCGCGACAACAATGCTTTACTGGACAAAATGGCTTACGAAAATACTCGCCTGTAAGGCGCTTTCGCATAAGGTACACCACAAAACCGCGCCGGGCATATGGACTTCTCTGCTCGTTCACGCAACGATTATGGTTGCGCTTTGCGTACTTCTTCCGATACTTTCAAGGTCGGTTGTTGAGCCTGTACTTATTCAGCTTTACCGTGTAGGCCATACGACCGTGCTTGCGCCGGAGGATCTTATAATAGTCGTTGTAATGGTTATAATGATATTCGTTGTGCCGTTTATTGCGGCATTTATCGTCAGAAGAATGAAGGTTCAGCCGAGCCTTGAATATATGTCGGGAATAAACACCGGCGACAACAGAACGTTCCGTGACTCTTTTGGAAATATCAGATACAACTTCCTTTCAAACTGGTATTTGGTTGATTACTTCAGTGAAAAGAAGCTCTGGAAGATAGCAGTTGCGGTATCAGTGGGTATAATCGTTGTATGCGCCGGACTTGTAATAGGAACTATGAGCGGAGGTGTGACAATATTATGATGAAAATACTTATGATTATAGGCTATATTGTCCTTGCTCCGCTATTTGGCGGTCTGCTTGCCGGTCTTGACAGAAAGATAACCGCGCGTATGCAGGGCAGAATAGGCCCACCGCTTCTTCAGCCGTTCTATGACGTAAAGAAGCTTTTGAACAAGGAGATACTTCTCATAAACAATATGCAGTACCTTTTCGCATGGTGCTTTATAGTGTTTATCATATTTACAGGTGCGATGTTCTTTGCAGGCGGAAATATACTTCTTGTGTTCTTCGTATTTACAACTGCTGCGATGTTCCTCGTACTTGAAGCTACTACTACAAACTCACCATATGCAGTAATGGGCGCAAACCGTGAAATGATACAGATGCTCTCCTACGAGCCGATGATACTTCTTACAGCGGTAGGCTTCTACACGGCAACAGAGGTTGCCTTAGGAGCAGGCACGTTCAATATAAGAGAAATCATAGCCGCACCGCTTCCGAATGCTATGTACATTCCGGGCGTGTTTATCGGTTTCCTGTTCATACTGACGATTAAATTCAGAAAATCACCGTTCGATATTTCAATGTCGCACCACGCGCACCAGGAAATGGTCAAGGGCGTCACAACTGAGCTTTCGGGCGGAATGATGGCGATAATTGAAATTTCACACTGGTACGAAAATGTATTCCTTTACGGTATCGTTGCAATGTTCACGCTTTGCAGCAAGTGGTGGAGCATACCGCTTACAATAGGCGTAATCGCGCTTGTGTTCTTTATGGAAATTCTTATAGACAACACCAGCGCGAGAGTAAAGTGGGATACAATGTTTAAAACAACGTGGATAGTTACGCTGATATTCGGTGCGATAAATATATTCATATTACAGATGTTCGGGTAAGTCTGAAAAAATCTGAAGAGCTCATAGCCTGCAAGCAGGCAGTGAGCACCACTTTTTGCCGAGGGCAGTACCTGCGTACGGCACCGTCGGCTTCAAAGCGGCACTCTGCTTACAGCTTTTTCCAGACAAATCTATTCGGAAAGGAGATTATATATGGCTAAAGTTTCAAAATCACCGTGGCTTCTGCACTACGACGGTTCAAGCTGTAACGGCTGCGATATAGAGGTTCTCGCCTGTCTTACACCGGTG
>JAFQYK010000587.1 GCA_017406485.1 Clostridia bacterium | reverse complement strand
GGTGTCTACTACAATTTTAATGTCAGCCATAGTTTTATCCTCCTACCAGTGAAATTTCGTGAGTTGCCCTAAATTTTTCAGATTATCAAATCCCTGCTGCCGTAACGCTTCATATACAACAATCGCAACCGAGTTTGAAAGATTTAAGCTCCGCGCTTCTTCTATCATCGGTATGCGTATGCAGCGTTCCTCGTGTTCGTAGAGAAGCTCCTCGGGAAGCCCGGCGTCCTCTCGTCCGAACAGGATAAAGTCATTATCCTTAAATTCAACGTCCACATACGTATGCGGCGCTTTTGTTGTCGCGTAAAAGTAACGCGACCCTTGCGTTTTTTCAAAGAAGTCCGCAAGATTGTCGTAGTATACGACATTTAATAAATGCCAATAGTCAAGTCCGGCGCGTTTTAGGTTCTTGTCCGTTATCTGAAATGCGGTCGGGCGGACTATGTGAAGCCGCGAACCGGTCGCGGCGCAGGTTCGGGCGATGTTGCCCGTGTTCTGCGGTATACGCGGTTCGACCAATACTATGTTAAACAAATTATCATATCCTTATTTCAAAAATTTGAGCATAAAGCGGTTTAATAGCGGTCTGTGGATTTTTACCGCCTTTTTCGGGCAAAGCTCCTGACAGCAGAAGCACTTTATGCATTTTGTCTTATCAATCACCGGCTTACCGGTATCCATACTTATTGCCTTCGGCGGACATACCCTCGCGCACTCGCCGCAGCTTACGCACATCGAATAGTCCATTTTAGGGCGTGACGCAAGCGCGTTCGTGACCCACGCGTTAAGCGCCGGAGGCAGCGATACAAGCTTCAGTAAATTGAAGTGGCTTTCGGGCTTTACGTAATCGCGGATTATAAGCGGTTCAAGCGGTTCACCGACAATTTCCACATCTCCCACAAGTCCGCGTTCTATTGCTTCTCTTACAGTGTCAACCTCGGAGGCGGTGTAGTCTATAAGAGTGCAAGCCGCCTTGTCAAGCGCGTGCGGGTTTGCGGAAGCCATAACAAGTCCTATATGCCGGCTCTGTCCGGCTGTCGGGCCGTTGCCCTCCATTCCCCATACCGCGTCCATTATGGAGAGTGTCGGCTTTACACACTCGCAAAGGTCAACAAGCATTGAACAAAACGCCTTTCGCTCATCAAGACGGAAATGAAGCTCTGCCTTGTATGTGCCGGGAATGGTTCCGTAAAGGTTCTTCACCGCGCCGGTGTAACTCGTCATTGCGTGGGTTTTTAGCTTCGGGAGTGAGATTATAACGTCCGCGTCTAAAATCGGATTGATTATCGGTATTTTTTTTACGGTTTTACCCTCGGGATAATGTACCTCGGTAAAGGACGTGTCAAAATTCAGCTTTGCACTTGTTCCCTCAACAGCCTTGTCGATACCGCAAGCGGAGTATGTGTTCTTGAGCATTGCCGCATTATAGGGGCCGCCGGGACTTTCCGCGATTGTGACTATTCCGCCCGCATTTTCTACCATAACGATTACCGCGCGGAGAAAATCAGGGTGAGTTGTCACCGCCTCGTCGGGCTTCTTTTTTGACACAAGGTTTGGCTTAATAACAACCCTGTCGCCCTTTTTAACATATTTCCGAATGCCGCCGATGAGGTTTACCGCCTGTTCTACGGCGGTAAGCGCCTCGCTATAACGCTCACATTTTACAGTAGATACCTTGTCCGTCATAAAAATCCTCACAAGCCTATATTTATACATTTTATATTATACTATATTCTTCCTTATTTTTCAACTGTTAAACAAAAAAAGACGTTCCGTTTTGGAACGTCCTGTATGACTTTATTTTTTCGGGTTCACAATATCTCTCCAATCAAGGTCACCGCGCTCAAGACCGTGGATTAGTACCTCGGCAGTTGCGGAATTTGTCGCGATTGGGATATTATGCATATCGCAAAGCCTTAAAAGCGAGAACACATCCGGTTCGTAGCCCTCAGCGTTCAGCGGGTCACGGAAGAACAGCACAAGGTCAATCTCATTATACGCTATTCTCGCGCCTATCTGCTGGTCACCGCCCTGCGGACCGGGCAGAAAGCGGTATATATTAAGTCCCGTGTTTTCACTTACAAGCTTGCCTGTCGTGCCTGTCGCAAAAAGAGAATGACGTGACAAAATTCCGGAATATGCTATACAGAACTGAATCATCAGTTCCTTTTTCTTGTCGTGTGCAATAAGTGCGATGTTCATTTTTTACCTACCTTTCTCTTTTTGCATTTATCAGTTATTTCTTACCGAAAAGTCTTTTCCAAAAGCTCTTTTTTTCTTCAAGGTCCATTATCGGAACATTTACTCCGTCAAGTCTCGCGGCTATGTTTTTAAATGCCGTGCCTGCTTTTGACTGCTCATTTGATACAGCCAGTTCACCCTTTAGCGCGGAAATTAAAAGCTCTTCATCATCGGGAACCAGTCCTGCAACCGGCACGCCGAGCGTGTCTACGCAGTCATCAACGTTTATCATTATGCCGCGGTCAATCATATCGGGGCGAATTCGGTTTATGATTACCTTAATATCCTCTATCCCCATATCCTCCAGCACGGAAACGGCTCTGTCCGCGTCACGAAGCGCCGTAAGCTCCGGCATTGTCACGATTATTGCGCTGTCGGCTGACATTGCGGCGTACAGAAAGCCGCCGTCCACGCCTGCCGGAACGTCAACTATGCAGTATTCAAATCGTGACTTAATCTGCTCCCAAACCGCTTTTACCGAGTCGTCATTTATAAACGAAACGCCTCGCGTCTGCGGCGAAGGGATAAAGTAGAGATTTTCATAATCCTTATCCTTGATTATCGCCTCGTCCAATGTGCAGGTGCCGTCTATAACGTCCGAAATATCAAAAACTATTTCGCTTTCAAGGCCGAGAATTATGTCGAGGTTTCTAAGCCCCATATCCATATCCACCACAGCAGTAAGATGTCCTCTTTGTGCAAGCGCCGCTCCGAGATTAGCGGTTGCCGTCGTTTTTCCCGTACCGCCCTTGCCCGACGCAATTATTATGATTTTTCCCATAAGAAATTGAATTCCTTTCAGCCGTGGCATTCCATATATAAAAATTTTACCACATTTTTTTTGATTTGTCTACATTTTTTTGAGAAAATGAACAATTTATTTTACAAACTACAGAATATTATTGTGAAATATATAACACTGTTTTACACATTAAAATCCTCGGCGACTATTTTATCATCCGAAAGATACGCCTTTTTCGCACCGCCGCGAAAGCTCTCAACGTCATAATAGGCGTGGGCATTTGAAATGCGTATGTCGGTTGGTGACATATTCAAAGCGATAACGTAGGCGCTGTCACTGCCCATACAGCCGGCGTGCGCCTTGCCTTTTAAAGCGCCCATAATAACGATATTGCCGACAGCGCTCACCGCGCCGTCCTCCAAAACATCACCGACAAGAATAAGATGTCCGTCAGACTCGACCTTCTTTCCGCCGCGGACCGTTCCCTCGTAGAACCTCGCGCGGCTTGACTTGAAGTTGGTCGTTACAACATCCTTTATTTCACGAAACGGCATTTCATCACTTTGACCGATTGCCGCAGTTTCCCCGATTTCCTCGGGAAGCTCCAGTGTTTTTTCAAGGTCATTATTTTCACGGACACGCCTTTGCTCGCCGTAATTCACGGAGCTTTCGGGGAGCATTGCGCCGGCAATCGCTTCGAGGCGCATTTTATCGCTCGGCGTAAGCTCTCTGCCTATAAAGTAGATGTTGCAGTGACCGTCACCGAAAAACTTACGGAACTGGCGCAGCTTCTCATAGAGAGAGCTTGTTATATCGGAAATTGAGCTTTCTTTATCAAGATAGATTTTTACACCGTCGCCTGTTCCCTTCAGCTTTATAATCTCCTTCTCCATTTAATCGGCTCCCTCCGTTTCTATATTAGTTGTTATCGTTATCCGCGTTATTTACCGGCTGAGCCGGCTGCTCCGCCGCAGGCGCTGCTTCAGCCTGGTTTAGCTTAAAGTATGCGTCAAATATATCCTTCGCAACAAGCGCCGCATTTGTACCTCTTACGCCGTGTTCCAAGACAACGGCAACAGCAATTTCAGGTTCGTCGAACGGCGCGTAGGCTATAAACACGGCGTTGTTTGAGCCGTCGCCGACCTGCGCCGTACCTGTTTTACCGCCGACCTGTACACCGTAGTTCGCAAAAACCTCAGCCGCACTACCTTCATCGGCAACCTTCTTCATACCCTGCTTTACCGCGTCTATGTCCGCGTCAGACATAGCAACCTGCTCCATTATTTCCGGCTTAAAATCCTTCACCAGCGAGCCGTCCACGGAGGAGCGGATACTCTTTATAAGATTTACCTTATAGCGCGTGCCTCCGTTTGCGATTGTCGCGGCGTAGTTTGCGAGCTGCACCGGAGTAAACAGGCTGTACGACTGACCAATCGCCGCCTGCAGAGTGTCACCGCCATACCAGGACTGCTCGGTTACATTCTGAACCACCTGTTTTTTATATTCGGGACTTGCCATATGACCGGCTGTTTCCTCATCAAGCTCTATACCCGTGTGAACACCGAGTCCGAACTTGGCTGCATATTCATCCATAAGGTCAATGCCCAAACGGCGTCCAACCTCATAGAAGAAATAGTTACACGAATTTTCAAGCGCCTGCGTGACGTTCTGCTTGCCGTGTGTAAGCTGGTATTCGTTCCATATCCAGCAGGCCGGCTGATAGTCGGCGTAGAATTTATAAACGCCCGCGTCCTCAATAATTTCGTTTGTTGTCAGGTTTCCGCTTTCAAGCGCGGCAATCGCCGTTAAGGGCTTAAACGTCGAACCCGGGCTGTACGTGCCGCTTACGGCTCTGTTCCACATAGGCTTTGCAGTGTTTTGGATAAGCGAGCTGTAGTCCTCGTTGAAGCGCGACATATCATACGTCGGGCAGGAGGCTATCGCAAGCGTGTCGCCTGTCTTAACGTCAAGCACCACTGCCGCGCCCGCGTCACAATCCGCTCCGTCCTTTGCCTTGACGCCGCTCTGGGAACGTATCAGCTCGATAGTGTTCGCAAGCGACTGCTCTGTAACCTTCTGCAGATCCGAATCAAGCGTCAGCACAATATAATCTCCCGGTACAGGGTCGGTATCTGTAATTACCGTGATGTCCTGACCGCCTCTGCTTCTTGAGGTTCCTGTGGTACCGTCAACTCCTCTGAGGTAGCTTTCACCCCATTTTTCAATGCCCTGCTTTCCTATTATGTCATTGTAGCCATAGCCGCTGTTTTTGTTTGCCTCGTATTCCTCGGCGCTTATCTTGCCGGTTCTGCCGAGTATATGAGTAGCAAGACCGGGTTGGTCGTAGGTTCTTATATAGTCGTTCGCAACCGATATTCCTTTAAACTCCTGCTGCCTTTCCTTTATCTGCGTAACAGCCTCGACAGGAATATCGTCCGCAACGGTAAACAGCATAGTCTGCGAAAGACCGCTTGCCTCGGCGCAATAGCGTATACCGACAATGCGCCGCTGCTCGTCCTCGCTGTAGCGCGCGTCAACGCCGTAGCGACGCTTTAAAATCACCATAACGTCGCTCGCGCTCATCTTATCGGTTATGCCCTTTGAAGCGTTTGAGGAATACCACGCTGTTCGCTCGTCCGCATTGGAGCCATCCTCGTTTTCGTCCTTAAAATCGAACGTGTACGGCGCGAAGCTTATCGGTAAATTGTCATAATAATCGCAGCCGTGAAGATACAATACGTCCACAAGTTTTTTTATTATATCATTAAACTCGCTGTCGCCAAGATCTGTTTTTTGCATCACAACAGAGTACCCGACCTTATTTGAAACAAGCCGCGTACCGTATTTGTCAAGTATCTCACCGCGCGGCGCCTTTGCTACTATGTTGGTCGTAAGGCGCTCCTTCGCAACCGTAACGTACTGGTCACCTTTCACAAGCTGCAGGTCAAACAGCTTCCATACAACCGC
>JAFQYK010000586.1 GCA_017406485.1 Clostridia bacterium | reverse complement strand
TAAAACCCGAAAAGAAAACCGCCGACGTATGGGACGCGGTTACTGAAACCGAGGTACAAAACAACGCCGGCACAGATTTGCCGGCGCATCTAAAAACATATATTCTGAACGAAAAAGGCGCTGCCGTGGGTAAAACCGAAACCGATTTTACCGTCAGGGCAGGCCAAAGCGTGCTTGCCGTTCAAACAGTTCTCACATACAGCCCCATCCTCGGCGAGCCTTTATATAAGGTGGTTTGCGAGATTTACGAAAACGGCACGCTCAGCGATAAACAGGAAAAACCTTTACTGTTTCCTGCTTAAACCGTACTTTTCATAATAAGCGTCTATATCCGCCTCGCTTTTCACAAGCTCCGCAAAGGCAAGACGCTTTTTTTCTTTGTTATAAAAGCCTATTGTTGTTTCACCGGTGCATATGCTCGACTCCGTCTTTATATCCTCGGCTCTATAGCCCTCCGGCAGCGGCAGCGGCTTTGTTTTCTTTTTACCGAACATCACAGCTTTACCTCCATTGTGGTCTTTAACGGCTTTAAGCCTTGCCTGTCATAAAACGCCCTCGCGCTGTCATTGCCCTCCCATACGTTTAAGGTGAGATTGTCGCAGCCGATTTGCTTTGCATAATCCTTTGTGTAGTCGTATAGCTGTTTACCTACGCGCTGTCCCCGCGCATTTTCGTCAACGCACAAATCGTCTATATAAAGCGTTTTCATATCGCGGAGCGTGTTGCTGTCCTTCGTTTCCTGCAAAATACAGAAACAGTAGCCTTTCACGCCGTTATCGTCATATACAAATATCGGGCGCGTATTGTCTGCGATTATTTCTTTGAGTTCGTCCTCGGTATATTTGCGGCAGTTTGGCTTAAAATAGTCGGGACGTATATTGTGGTGAACCGTAAGAACCTGCAAAAGCAAGACCATTATCCCCGGTATATCCCTATTCTCCGCGCGTCTTATCATTTTTCTTTACCTTCTTTCTTGTGAGGTCATAGCTCAAATCAAGCATATTCTCAATTTCGCTCATTTTCACGCTGCCGTCAAGAAGTATCGTTATCCAGTGTGTTTTGTTCATATGGTATGCCGGCAGAAAGCCGTCGTTTAAAATCATGGAACCTATTAAAAGCGGATCACATTTTGTGTCAATAACATCAACCTTACCGCCGCCCTCAAGTCCAAGCTTTTCACGCTCAACCTCCATCATGACCGCGTACCATTTTTTATTGTCGCCGCTATGCCTCAGCACCGCGCCGGTCGGTACGTCCGACCATAAATATTCCGGCTCCGTGCCGTACTGTTCCTTCGCGTATTTGAAAATCTTTTCTCTTAAACTTTTCATCTTTTGCTCTCCAATATTATTGTTACAGGTCCGTCATTTGTTAAAGTTACCTTCATATCCGCGCCGAACTCACCTGTTTCGGTATGTATCCCCTGTTCTCTTACATATTCCACAAATTTCTCGTACATCGCGTTCGCGCCGTCCGGCTCCATTGCCGCGCCGAAAAACGGTCTGCGTCCGTGCGAGCAGTCGCCGTAAAGCGTGAACTGCGAAATAACAAGAACTGAGCCGCCCACATCTTCAAGGCTTCTGTTCATTCTGTCATCCTCATCCGCAAAAATACGGAGCTTTATAACCTTGTCGGCTATATACTTCATATCCGCTTCCGTGTCGCCATCACCGACGCCCAAAAGTACCATTAATCCGTTATCTATCTGACCTGCAATTTTTCCGTCAATTTTAACGTCCGCATATGTCACTCTCTGAACTACCGCTCTCATACCTCATATCCTCTGTCTTCTATTATAATCTGCAATTCTTCCCATTCCTCCATTAAAGCGTCAACCTCTGACTGCAGCGCGGTGATTTGCTCCGTTATTTCGCCCGCCTTTACATAGTCGGTTGCAATTTCGGGGTTTTCAAGTTTGTGCGTTAGCGTTTCTATTTCACTTTCCTTTTGCGAAATTTCTTCCTCGACCTTATTAAAACGGCTTATGGTTTTCCGCCTTTCACTCTCAAGACGCTTCTGCTCCTTATAGTCGAGCGCGGCGGCGGTTTCTTTTTTGACCTCCGCCTCACGCGGCGCGTCTTTTTTTGCCTTAAAGCCGTCATAGCCGCCAACGTAGCTTATAACACCGTTTGGGGTCAGGTATAAAATCCTGTCCGCCAATTTGTTTATAAAATATCTGTCGTGCGACACCATAAGCATTGTACCGTCATAACCTGCGAGCGCCTTTTCCAGGGCTTCTCTGGAGTCTATGTCAAGGTGGTTCGTCGGCTCGTCCATAATAAGCAGGTTCACGCTCCTGAGCATCAGCTTGACAAGCTCCACTCTCGCCCTCTCGCCGCCGGACAGCGTGCGTATTTCCTTAAACACATCCTCGCCGCGGAACAAAAATACCGCTAAGGCGTTTCGGATTTCGGTCTGTGTGAGGTTCGGGTACTCGTCCCACACCTCGTCAATAACCGTTTTATCCATACTCAAATTTTCCTGCAGCTGGTCGTAGTAGCCTGTGTGAATGTTCGCACCGATTTTATAGCCGCCCTCGGTCATTTCAAGGCTGCCCATAAGGATTTTTAAAAGCGTAGTTTTGCCGCAGCCGTTCGGGCCTAAAAGGAACACCTTTTCTCCCTTTTTAATCAGCATATCCACATTATTAAACAAACGATTATCGCCGAACGTCATACCGAGATTGGTCGTTTCAATAACGTCCTGTCCGCCGCCTGCGCAGGCCTTAAACGAGAAATACATCTCGTCCGCCTCCTGCTGCGGGATGGCAAGCGAATTTTCAAGTTTTTCAATAACCTTCATTTTGCTTTCGGCAGTCTTGATATTCTTCTCCCTGCCCCACCTGCGCTGCTGCTCAACTACCGCTTCAAGGCGGTTTATTTCCTTCATTGTATTATCGTAGTTTCTCTGCTCGGTCTTTTTGTCAATCTCACGCTGCACTGCGTATGCCGAGTAATTTCCGTCAAAGGAACGGAATATACCGCGCTCTATTTCAAAGGTCTTGTTCGTCACGCGGTCAAGAAAATAGCGGTCGTGTGAAATAACTATAAACGCGCCGTTATAGCTCTTTAAAAAGTCCTCCAGCCACTCCACGCTGTCAATGTCAAGGTGATTGGTAGGCTCGTCCAAAAGGAGCAGATTCGCGTCCGATAACAGTATTTTACCCAACGCAACACGCGTTTTCTGCCCTCCCGACAGCTTATCCACGCACAAACCAAACTCGTCCTCCGAAAAGCCAAGACCTGTAAGCGTTGCCTTTGCTTTGGATTTATAATAAAAGCCGTCCATTTCCGAAAACTTTTCCTGCAGGGCGGTCTGGCGTTTTACAAGCGCGTCAAGGTCGCCGTTTTTATTCTCTATATCAAAGCGGATTTCGTCGAGCTGCGCCTCAATCTCCATAACCTCGGAAAAGACAGTCAGCGTTTCGTCCCATATACTCTTGTCCGAGCCGTTGACGCTGTACTGGTCGAGATAACCCACGCGCAAATCCTTGCTTTTGTAAATCTCGCCGCTGTCATAATCCATTTCACCGGTTATTATTTTAATAAGCGTAGATTTACCCGCGCCGTTCACACCAACAAAGCCGATTTTATCCGAGCTGTCAACGCTGAAAGACACACCCTCAAACAATGTGTCCTCCGCAAACATCTTCTTTATATTGCTTCCGTTTATAAGTATCATAGCCGTTCCCTTTCAAATTTCGTTTAAAGTATACCATATATTTATTAAATTTGCAATTCTTTTGAATATATGTTAAAATAACCCTTGACAAAATAAAGCGCTGCGTATATAATTGCTTTAGCACTTTAACGCGATAAAGTTTACTGAAAGGATTTTACTATATGTCAAACTGGAAATTACATACGCCAAATGGCGTGAATGATATACTGGCAGAGGAATGTGCCGCAAAAAACGCGCTTGAAAACAAGATTAAGAGCGTGTTTGCTAAAAAAGGCTACAGCGAGGTTCAGACGCCGACCTTTGAATACTACGACTGCTATGTTGGGATAGGCGGTCAGCTTTCGCAGGAGAATATGTTCAAGTTTTTTGACGAGCAGGGACGCATACTTGTACTGCGCCCCGACTTTACAACGCCAATCGCGCGTATGGCTTCAACGAAAATGTCTGCGGAGCCGTATCCGCAGAGATATATGTATAGTGGAAGCGTGTTCCGCGTGGAGCAGACGCAGGGAGCAAGGCAGCGTGAATTTACGCAGAGCGGTATTGAGCTTATCGGCTCGTACTCACCCGAGGCGGACGCGGAGGTTATCGCGGCGGCTATGGACGCTGTTAAGGCGGCAGGTATTGACGAGTTTTCAATGGAAATCGGTCAGATTGCTTTCTTTAACGGTCTTGTGGAGCAGGCTTGCCTTAACGAGGACGAAACGGAAAAACTAAGAGAGCGTATTGACTCAAAGGACAGCGTCGGTATTAAGGCGATTACGGACAAGCTGCATATTGACGAGAGCGTTAAAAGGCTTATGATTGACCTTCCCTATCTGTTCGGCGGAAGTGAAGTTTTTGAAAAGGCTGATGTAGACGGTCTTAACGAGGGTTCAAAAATCGCGCTTGATAATCTTAAAAAGATTTATAATATTCTTTGTGAAAAAGGTTATGAAAAATATGTTTCGATTGACCTCGGTATGCTGGAAAGCATTGACTACTACACCGGTTCAATTTTCAAGTGCTACACTCACGGCGTAGGCTTCCCGATTTGCGCGGGCGGCAGATACGACAATCTTATGGGACAGTTCGGCGCGCCAAAGGGCGCAGTCGGCGTGGCGCTCGGCGTGAACAGAATTATGACGGTGACGGAATAGAAAGGGAATTATATATGAGATACTTAACTGTGGCATTAGCCAAGGGTAGGCTTGCGGAGCTTGCGATGGATTTGTTTATGTCTATCGGTATGGACTGCTCCGAGATGAAGGAAAAGACGCGCAAGCTGATTTTTACGGACGAGAAAAACAAGATGAAGTTTATTCTTGTAAAGGCGACGGACGTTGCGACGTATGTTGAATACGGCGCGGCGGATATCGGTATTGTCGGCAAGGACACGCTTTTGGAGGACAGCAGGAACCTTTACGAGATGATTGATTTGGGGTTCGGTAAATGTAAGATGGCTGTTTGCGGTCCGCCGGAACTCAAAGATAAAATACACTCAATGCCCAATCTCCGCGTGGCTTCAAAATATACGCATATCGCGTCAAAGTATTTTCAGGAGGACTGCGGTCAGACTATTGAGCTTATAAAGCTGAACGGCTCGGTGGAGCTTGCGCCGCTTGTCGGTCTTTCTGATGTTATAGTCGATATTGTGGAAACGGGCAAGACGCTTAAAGAAAACGGTCTTGATGTTTTAGAGGACGTTGTACCTTTGAGCGCGAGATTTGTTGTAAACAAGGTAAGTATGAAGATGGAAAAGGACAGAATAATGGATATAGTTACTAAATTTAAGGAGAAGATAGCAGAATGAGAATTTATCCGGCGATAGATATTAAGGACGGAAAATGTGTAAGGCTTTTTAAAGGCCGGTTTGATGATGTGACGGTATACGGCGATTCCCCCGCGGAGATGGCGAAGAAGTGGGAAGCACAGGGCGGCGAGTTTATTCACGTTGTTGACCTTGACGGCGCATTAAAGGGACACGGCGTAAATGCTGAAAAGATTAAGGAAATTTGCGAAAGTGTAAGCGTACCCGTACAGACAGGCGGCGGCATTCGCACAATGGCGGATATTGAAGCGAAGCTCGCGTGCGGAATAAGCCGCGTTATAATTGGCACTAAGGCGGTGAGCGACAGCGAGTTTGTTAAAGAAGCCGTAGCAAAATACGGCGATAAAATCGTTATCGGTATTGACGCAAAGGACGGTATGGTAGCGGTTGAAGGCTGGGAAAAGACGAGCGACTTTACCGCTGTGGAGTTTGCAAAAAAAATGGTCTCACTTGGAGTGAAAACCATTGTTTATACCGATATTGCGACCGACGGCACGCTTGCAGGGCCGAACGTAGAAGCTATGCGTGAAATGGCGGATGCCGTGGATGCGGATATAATCGCTTCGGGCGGTATCGGTTCACTTGAAGATATTTTATCGCTCAAAGATACGGGCGTTGAAGGCGTTATTGTCGGCAAGGCTCTGTATACGAATAGAGTTGATTTAAAGGAAGCCGTTGAAAAAGCAAGATGACACCTCATCCGTCGCCTACGGCGACACCTTCCCCTCAAGGGGAAGGCTTTTATACCTCAAATTTATATTCCCCTGCTTCAAGGGGAATTTTTTTGTTGCCAAGATAAAGGTCGGCGGTGGTGTTTTCGGGGATGGTGCATTTGTATTTAAACTTGCCGTCCTCTATCCTCCATTCGGATTTTACTGTCCCCCATTTCGTTTTAAGACTGCCCTTGGCATAGGTCAGGCTGCCGCCCGCCGTCGGCGTAAGAATTATTTTTTTATATCCCACACCGTCCGGCTCCTCGGAGGTGTTTATGCCGAGAATTTTACCGTACATCCACTCACCCACAGCACCGTAAGCGTAGTGGTTAAACGAGTTCATACGCTCGTCGCCGAAGGTATCGGTTTCGGCAATATAGCTGTTCCAGCGTTCCCAAATCGTTGTCGCGCCGTTACGCACACTGTAAAGCCAGCTCGGGTATTCCGTCTGCTCCAGAAGCGCAAAAGCCTCGTCCGTCATACCCGCCTTGGTAAGCGCGTTCATAAGGTGCGAAATGCCTAAAAATCCTACCGACAGCTTACCGTGATACTCGTCAAGAGCCGCCTTAAAACCTCGTTTCGCGCCCTCCATTTTCTCGGCGTCTATCAGTCCGAAATCAATCGCAAGCGCGTAGCTTGTCTGACTTGGCGTAACTTTTGTGTCCCACTTTTCCGGCACGTATTCAATCGTCCCGTCCTGCTTAACCCACTTTTTATTAAAAGCTGTTTTTATGTCCCCGAAGAGCTTGTTATACTTTTTAGTATCCCCGTCATTACCGAGAATTTCAGCCGTTTTTGCAAGCAGCTTTGCAGAATATGCCGCGTATGCGGTAGCACAGAGCATTGTCGGTGTTGACGTGTCAACGGCAACGTGATCGCCGCGGACAGGGTTGGTCTGAATAAAGCCGGTCTGTCTTTCGGGGCTGTTTTCATAAGCCACCCATTTTTTCATCATCTCATAATTGTCTGACAGAAATTTAGTGTCCCCATACGCCTTGTACATCTCCCACGGCACAATCACCGCCGCGTCACCCCAGCCGACACAACCACCGTGCGCGCGGTTGTCGCCGCCCAAGGGAGCGGTGTCGGGAACAGCGCCGCCTAAGTTGTACATAAGCTGCGCGTCGCGTAAATCCGTGAGCCACTTCTCCATAAACGCCTTGACGTTCATATTATACGCCGCCGTTTTTGCGAACACCTGCGCATCTCCTGTCCAGCCCATACGCTCGTTGCGCTGCGGACAGTCGGTAAACACCAAAAGCGAATTGCCGCGCTGTCCCCACATAATATTTTCAAACAGCTTGTTTATATCCTTGTTTGAACATTCAAACATGCCAACCACCTCGGGCGTATTTGTCAGAACCAGGCCCTCTGCGGTAATGTTCATCCGTTCAAAATCCTTTTTTGTAAGCGGCTCGTTCTCGCCGCTGATTTCTATATACCGAAAGCCGTGCGACGTAAATGACGGCATAAACTCCTCATATCCGCCTTTCATCGTGTAAATATCGGTGTTTTTTGCAGTACGGAAATTTTTATTATACACGCGTCCGTCACGGTAGCACATCTCACCGTAGCGGATTTTAAGCGTCCTTCCACTCTCGCCGTTCATAGTGATTTTCACCGTTCCGACCATATTCTGACCGAGGTCAAAGACGAAGTGGTTTTCGGGCATTTCATACGCCGCTTTTACCGGCTTTAAAACGCGCTCCAGTACCGCACCGCAGTTTTCCGGTTCCGCGCAAAGCTCAAACGGTTCGTTATCAAGCGTACCATTTGTGGGTGTGGCGTACTTCGGATATTCGTAAATACCGCAGCCTTCCCAAATATTGCTTTTTGCCGCCCAATCTATTTCCATACGCGCGTCATATGTTTCGCCCTGCAAATAGTCCGCGTCTGTAACCGCGCCTTTATCTGTAAACTGCCACGTTTCGTCTGTATGTATAACTAATCTTTCGCCGCCCTCAAATTCTATCAAAAGCGCGGCAAGAAACGTATTTTCCTCGCCGTAGATGTGGTCGCCGCTGTAACCGACATAACCTGTATAATAGCCCTTTGTTACTGTCGCGCCTATAACGTTTTCGCCTTTTTTTATTTTATCCGTAATGTCATACGACTGGTAGTATATACGTTTCCTGTAATCGGTGAAGCCGGGATTATAAAACGTGTCGCTAATCTTTTCGCCGTTTATATATACTTCATAAAAGCCGCGCGCGGTTGAATATAGAACCGCCCTTTCCACCTTTTTATCCGCGCCGAATATTTTGCGCACATTCACTGTTTTATCATACTTACGCGGTGCGCCTATCCATTTTGAATTATTTATCATCATCGTTATTCGCTTCCAATTTATTTATTTTATCTTTAGCGTCCTTATCAATCAGCTCCGCTTTTTTCAGCACTGTCACTGTTAAGCCAAATACACGCTCATATTTATGTACACTGTTATTATACGTTTGAAGTCTTTTAATGTCAATAATTTTTGCTATTTATATCTTATATCGGGAACTTTCACTAAATATAAAAAGTATATCAAGTCCGTTTTTCAAAATACTATGTAATATACTTGAAATATTCCCATAAAAGTGATACAATATAAACTGTAGAAATATGTGCAATTTTGCACCGTAGAATGGAGAAAATAATATGCTGAGATTTTTTACCGCAGGAGAAACGCACGGCAAATGTCTGACAGTAATAGTTGAAGGAATGCCGTCGGGAGTGAGAATTAGTCTTGACAAAATTAACGAGCAGCTTGCAAAGCGTCAGAAGGGTTACGGACGCGGCGGCAGAATGCTTATCGAAAAGGATACCGCCGAGATTTTATCGGGCGTGCGCGGCGGCGTGACGCTTGGCAGTCCGATTGCAATAAAGATACAGAACCGGGACTGGGAAAACTGGGAAAAGATTATGGGCACCGAGGAATGTACGGACGAAAAAAGCGTTTCCTTTCCCCGTCCAGGCCACGCGGATTTGGCGGGCGGAATGAAATACAACCATCGTGATATGCGAAATGTTTTAGAGCGCGCAAGCGC